>NZ_JAMQPR010000001.1:300230-530230 GCF_026151345.1 Leptospira paudalimensis | reverse complement strand
AGGAAGTTCTCCCCCTTCCTCCGCACACAGTCACCTGCATACTACCGGTTCCATGATTCGCTAACGATTCATGCGGTAAAAACCAAAGTAATTTCAAAACCTAAGCGGTCAACACTGTTTTATAAAAAAGTTCGTAGTTCATGGGAATTATTTTTGTGAATGGCTGAGTGTTAGCGTGCGATAATGAGACATAATATCGATGCAATGTGACATAATTCGATTCATTCGGGCATGAAGCCTGAAGGAAACACATGGTGGTTGCGGGCAGGTTTACTGGAATGCAAGAATTCAATTAATGCGGGATAGGCGGACAAGAACGACAACTTTATGTTGTTAGCTGCTGATTGCAAAGAAAGATAAGGTGCGTTTGTCGCCTGACGGCAAAAAGGTGAACTTGTTGGAATTTATTTTTGGCAGAACCCGGATTCGTCTAGATGGATTTGCTGTTATGTGGTAAATGGAGCGTATTGGGTGGCGGGTGGATTACCCCACCCAGTTCGATACGGGCGGGGATCTATACCTTCCTACTCGCGTTTCCCTATCTTTTTCATGACAGTCACCAAACGACTGCCAAACGGAACGATTTCCACCTTCTCCCAACCAAGTCGAGCATACAGACTGACAGCAGTATCAGAAAACAAATATAGTTCAGAAAATCCCCTTAGTTTTGCCAAAAATTCCAGTTGTTCACAAAGTAATGCACCATACCCTTTTCGTCGCATCTCGGGAATTGTATATACTAAACCTAACCAGTGTTTATGAATATTAAACTTGGGCTGAAGGTCCAAAAGACCCACATGATGATAAATACCTCCTGTTGCAATTGGTAATGAATCAATCGTCATAACAATTTGTAACTGTGTTTCATCGCCCAGCACCGATTTTATCTTAGCTAAAGATTTATCTAAAGGAATTTTCCACTCTTCATAATACCAATTTGTTATGAGTGAAATTAATTCAATATCATGAGAGGATAGGATTTGGAACTCAACTTGGCTCACAAATTTAGATTTAACTCCTAATAAAGCATCACAATTTTATACATTGGATAAATTCATAAATTCAAGAAGATACTTAATTCATCTAGGCTTACTTTTAATAACGAAGATGGAATTGCATATAACTATACCCTTCCATTGCCGACTGACCATGGTTAGCAAATGCTGGGTTGATTGGCAAATAACCAATTTCGATTGTTTCCTTGTCCAAACCCAAATAGTAAAAGGTTGCAGCAGATACAAGCATAAGCCCCATCAAGATAACCATTGGTCCACCTACCAACTGTCTATCCCTACGATTTTCTGTTGGTAAAGTCCCCGCCATACGTTTTAAATTTTTTGCTTTTGACTCCGCATTATCGATCACTTGATTTTGCGTGTAATACCAAAAAAAGAATTCGTTTGGATTATTTTCGTAAAAGGATCTGATTGCAATCCCATTAGTTAAAGTTACTTGAGATCGTGCCCCAGAATATGCCTGTCTAGATGCATAGTTCAAATATGCATAACTTGCATAAAATAATAACGCACCATATAGAGAGTATGTCGTAAAATCTTTATAGGTGTGATCCAGAAATACATTTTGTTTGTTTTTATAATAAACTTCAGACTGTCCTTCTCGCATCTGCACATCTAAAGAAGTTTCCTCTTCTTCTTTTGCGTCAATAGACCGAAAAACATCGATATATCCTTCCTTTGATACTCGGAGTCGATTCATACCTGCAGGAATGGACAATCGTTGAATCGGTGTTTTTCCCAAATACTGAATCCCTAAGTAAACATCTGATTCTACATTTGAAGTTACTGAAATATAAGAACTACTCAACTTTAATGAAAGTTTGACATCACCTTCAAATTTTTTCCCTTTTTCAAGAATAACTTCAGACTTGTAAGGATGAAAACCTTCTTTAAAAATAAATAATGATCGTCTCCCGATCGGAAACTTTTTCTCCGCAAGTGGAGTTTTACCTAAATAAATTCCATCCAAATAAACAAGAGCGCCTTCTTCTCCATTTGCGGTCAAACTGAACGAAGTAGTCTCTTTTCCTTGCAATTTTTCTTTAATGGATTCACCAAGTGGCCCCATTTCTTGGTATGCTCGAATTACTGATGTTTGGTGTTCAAAGGGAATTGTTTTTCCTTCATAATCATCAAACAAATAAACTTTCGTACGCAAAGAATTCTCGATCACCTCGTAGGAGCCAATCAAAAGGTAATCACAACCATATTTTGACGCAGTTCCATATACCTCATCAACTCGCAATGGCTTTTTGTCCCACATCTGTTTGATCGTAATCTTTATATAACGGGGATCTTTTTCAGGAGAAACTTGTTTTTTTCCAATTCTTAAATCTTCTAAATCTTTTTCGTCGTTAATCTCTTTCTTTTTTCTTTTTACATTCGGAGACTCTGCATCAATTTTTTCCTGTAAAGTTGATACAGGATTTTCACCAAAAGAATGATAAATTATATTCTTTCTAGGATATTCTACATAAGTATATTCTAAATTTCTAAGTTCGGAAAGCAAAACGGAAGGAATCCCTTTCATTAGATATTCTTTTGTAACATCTTCCTTAATCGCAACAAATGGGAATATACAAAGATTTCTACTTGATTCAAAAGTAACTCCACCTTTGTAAGATTGACTAGGGAAATTATAATAGTCATCAATGGAAAATAATGGAAGAGTATTTCCAAGTAGTCCCAAAATGAGCAATGCAGCAGAAATTTTATGTTTCATGTTTTTGATTGCGGGACCCCAATGAATAAACCAAAGATAAAATAGCGATGATGGGAAGCAAAACGGAAAAAGGAGACTTATCGAAATAATCTTTTGAAAATGAGATTTGTTCCCCCAAGCCAGGACCTGTGTCCCCTACTGAAGTTTGGATACCCAAATAAGAAAATAGAGCGGTAGTCATAACGACTGTCGGTAATCCAGAAAAAAATAAAAACCGAAACATATTCCGAAGCGCAGGAAGATAATGCAGTACAATCAGATGATATGGCTTTGCACCGAAACAAAGTGATGCAGCTATGTATGGACTTGTTCGGATCTCTCTAATTTTAGCAGTTAATGATTCGTATACCACTGCCCAATCAGAGACTAAAATTGCGATCATAATTGATATTGGATTATTGGGAAGGATACTGATCACAATGAGTGCAGACAATAAAGAAGGAATGGCAAGTGAAACAGAAACGAAACCAGATAGAAAAAAATCAGATCGTTTTGGAAAAACCAAAGTTAACGTTGAGACCAAAAAAGAAAACAAAATCGTGATTATCCTTGCTGGGACAACGATGAGAATTGTCGACATCGATCCATAACAAAACAGAGCTAAATTATTCCTACCCAATCGATCTGTTCCAAACAAAAATCCATCTGAAAAGATTGGTAAATTATTATTGGTTAAATCTACATAAGAAGGAACCTGTAAACTTAATATCCCAAGAATAATAGTCCCAAAAAACAAAATACGAATTGTATTAAGGAGCATTTCGATACTCCCCAGAGAAATAATTCTGTAAATGGTATCCAAGTCGATTTAAACTATAAAATAAAATCCCTGAATACATGAGTAAAGTTGATAACAAGTAAGTATCCATGGATTTTATGGAGTAATATAACGACTTTCCAATTCCAGGAAAAAAGAAAATTTCTTCAACCACCATGGCACCCGACAACAAAGAACCAAAATCCAATACCAAAAGTATCAATGAAACAGGTAATACTTTTAGAAAAATTTCAACCCTTACAATATAACTCCAAGGATAAGATCGAGTTAAAAGTAATTGAATGTATTTAGATTTTGATTCTTTTATGACTTCAGGCAAAAGATACAATGACAATCTAGCAAAAATTCTAGAACCTAATGTTATACCTGGTAAAACAATGAAGTATGTGTTACCTGATTCATATCCGCCTGGAGGGAACCACTCTAGTTTATAAAAGAATACGATTAATAGAAATATTGCTACAATAAACACAGGCGTTGATAGTATAAAATTAGAGATTGTTTCAACGAATACATACAATCGATCGGATCGAAGATAAATTGTAAGTAAAGCCATTCCAAACGCAAATGTAGCACCAAATAAAATACTAAAAAGTGCTAAATGGGTAGTAGCAAAAAAACGATTTGAGATATGACCATAAACAGATTCACCGTTTTGCGTTTTGCCACCAGCTTCCAATAACAAACGTTTCCAAAATTCTAGATAAGAAGTTAAAATATTTTTTTTTGAAATATCAACATTTGAAATTCCAGAATCTGCATACAAATAGGATTTATCTTTTGTATGAAACTCTGATACAAAACTACTAATCATTGACAAAAGTAGAAGGAAATAAAGAAAACGGAAAACTTCCGACTTCACAGAGTTAACTTTTGGAAAGGAATGCCTTTTGGATTTCTTCGAAGTTTTTGGCTTTAATCAGTTTTTCCCTTTCCTCAGGGATGTTTAGAGTTTTTGCAATTAAAGCTAATGTCTTAATGTGATCCTGAAATTTGTTTTTAGGAACAATTAGCATGATAAAAATTTGAACGAGACCATGATCCAAAGCGTCAAAATCGATTCCGTTGGGTGCAATTGCCATTGCACATTTTAATTCATTTACATAATGAACGGAACAATGTGGAATCGCTACTCCACTTCCGATACCAGTAGACATTGATTTTTCTCGATTCATCAAAGAAGCAACGGTTTCCTCTTCATGAACTGCGTCTAATGTTTGTGTGGCGACCATATGCGAAATCATTTTCCGAATAGCATCTTCTTTCGTTGACGCTTTAAAGTCGAAAATGATATTTTTAGGATCCAGAATCTCCAGAAGTTGATTCATTTGGTATTACTTACTCCCACATTTCCAAACTCGACTTATTTTCCAAGAAAAACCCTTACAAATAGAGACTCTATCAGAAAAAAAACGACCACTACCCATATACCACTTATACCCAATTTTCCTACAAAAAAAGCAATTGGGAGTAAAATAAGGAAACTGACAATTGTCACATAAAAAGAACCATAAAAATTCCTTCCTGGCGCTAATTGAATGAAGAAGGCCAAAGAAGCATAGGACAAGTTCCAAGAATAACCGGTTAACCCAACACCAATTCCCCAAACAAAGAATAAAAGGAACCAAGCCAGAAAGAAACTAAGAAGTATGGTTCGGCGAAAAGAAACCCATGCAACACTTACCAACAAAAATATACCTAAACTTTCTGCGATTGATAGGAAGAATTTTGAATTTGAGGAACCATCTGAAATCCAAGGTAAAGATATGGGAAGTAAACTAGTTTCAATGGGTAAACCGACACTAGAAGCAAGTGTATATTCAGATCGAAGTTGATACCCCATGAGAGAAAAGGATGAATCAAATATATATAAAAACAAAATGACAAATATGAAAATTGGCAACCGTAAAGAATAATGTTGTATGAAGAAAAAGTGAGCCACAAAAGCAAATACCATAGATACTGATAATAAGATTGGGTTTAGCCATGTTGTTGGGATAATCAGTAAGATGATCAGTAATTGCGAAATCAGACCGATCCAATAAGGAGTTTGTTTATTGCGTATGCATACACCTAGATAAAAAAATGTGAGAATCGAAGCCAAAACAATTGGGAGGATCGGTAACGGCGTAACAAAAGCCAATGAATACCCTAAAAAAATAATGAGTGTTAAAAAATAAAATAGATCAGCAAAAATTTCTGATGATTTAATCCCCCAACTATTTTCGGAAAGAATATAAAGGTTTTTTAACATCATAAATTTAGTTTAAACAACCTCTTCGATTCTTTTTCGAATATCAATCCCTGCTGGGCAGTATACAGTACAAATTCCACAAGTAACACACTTATCTTTATCGAATTCCTCGATTTTTCCTTTAATCAATTGAAAGGGATTTGCCTGTGTTGGGCAATATTGGTTACATTCTAGGCAGTCGATACAACTAAATTCTTTCCTAACTGCCGGAAGTTTTTCATACAATGTAATCGAATAATGTTCATAAATATTAAAATAACCTAATGTATTTACATCCATTGGCTGAATTGCTTCAAAAACCGTATCAAAGGAAGCAATCTTATAACGTTTATCTAAATTCGCAGGGATAAAAGCCAAGGATTGTCCATTCGTCAAAAAAAATTGTCTAGGTTCTAAATCCATTCGACCTTTGCGATCTACCAAAAATACAGCTAAATGTCGTTTGGTGAATGGCTCGCCAAAATACAATTTACGTAATATATGATAAATTGTTTCTGCACCCAAATATAAAATCTCATTCGATTGAAGAGATTTTTTTGCCTTTTTGACATCCCATTGGAATTGTTTATGCAAAAAATATTCTGGAATACCATTAGGGTGTTCAAATTTTAATGTTGGGATCTCAAAAAAGTTTTTAACTTCTACTTTTGGAAATGTTGTTTTTAGCAATTCAATGAAACTGGAATAAGCTTCTTTCATTGAAGTTAAAATCATTTCTTCGAAATCTAGATGTTGGTATCTTGAAAAGGGAGATAATACAATTTGAAAGGAAGGATTGGATTTAAATTTTAAGAAATAATCCTTAAGTGGCATTTCATTGATATCAAGAGATGCCAAGGCACCTTCATCAAATGCATTTATGAGCGATGAAAAATCATAACTCTTAAATTGATAAATTGAACTGGTTGACCAAGAACCATCTTGTTTGATTTGAAAAAATTTTTGATCAGCAGTTAACGTTGCGACTCCATTTACAGGTGCGAGTACCTTCGTGCCGTTATGCGAGAGCATAACTTGGCCGTGAGTCACTCGAGTAGGATAGGAATCAGTAATTTCGCTGCCCGCAGGAACGGGGATCAGGAATTGACCCTGAATCGTCCGTTCTCTTTTATTTTCAGTTTTATGAAATTTACGAGCGAAGGCGCGAGGTAACCTGGGAAACAACACGCCAGTAATGATTTAAACGGCTTTCACCATGTAGATTTCGTCTTTGATTGGGAGCTCTTTTTTCAAGTTTTTGATGTAAGGTAAAATTTCTCCCATTTCTTCGTAGTATTCACAATTTGTTTGCATACGACGAGCGACGGTAAAGTATTTATAAAGTTTTTCTTCACCGGAACGTTTTGACCATTTCTTCTTGTTACATTTTACGCGAAGAATGTATTTATCTTGCTCCGATTCGTATTGGCGAACCACAACACAATGCAAACAGTTCGCGCAGTAGACTTTTTCACTCATGGATGACCCCTGGACCTAGGTTGAATTTACAGCTTTTTGGAAGGAAAGGTTTCGTCAAGTAAGTACCATCGCTCTTCCTTAAGCGACGGCACGAAGTTCCTTTTCTGCTTTAGTTGCTGGTTTGAATTTCCAGAACGACTCTGCCACAGAAAGATAGGAGACATAGAAAAATCCGATAGAATAGAGAACCATAAAACCGATCATATATGGTTTTCCGACCATGAAGGATAAATAAATGCAAAATACGCAATAAGCACCCATAAAGAATTCGAGGAAAGCTCGGTAATCCACAGGAACCACATATTTGATTTTGTCCTGTAAACTATCCCCTTCTTTTTCAATTCGGAGTTTAGGTGTGCGTTTGAATCCCGATTGGACACCAAAAACTGCTTCTACCCAGGCATAGGTGTTCATCACAGCTATACCAGTTCCGATCATCACAAGGATGGGAAGGTAAACCAATTTGGATTTCCAGTTTTTGTGAATTTCTCTTTGGGAATACGCGTAAAAAATAACAGGTCCCATGGAGCCAACCGAAAGAACCGCAGCCGATCCAAAAAGAATTTCCATTGGGAGGTCATCCATTTTAAATCCTGCCCAATATTCCATCAAAAGGAGAGGAGCTGTGAGAAGGATGTTGATGATCATCAGCGGATGAACTGAATAATTGATTAAGTGAGTGATCGCCTCACCTTTGATTTTCCAAGATTCTTTGGACTTCCAAATACGAGGGATGAGTTTAACTGCAGTTTGGATGGATCCTTTGCACCAACGAAATTGTTGAGCCTTATAAGCATTCATTGTTGCAGGGATTTCTGCCTTACAAACTACATCTTTGATGTAACGGAATCTCCAACCTTTGAGCTCAGCTCGGTAGGATAAGTCAAAGTCTTCTGTGAGGGTATCATGTTCCCATCCACCAGCATCTTCGATGCAAGAACGTCTCCAGATACCAGCAGTCCCGTTAAAGTTCATCCAAAGGCTGGAACCATTTCGTGCCACTTGTTCAATCATAAAGTGACCATCGATTCCAAAACTTTGCGCTTTGGTTAAAATATTATAAGTTTCGTTGATATGGCCCCAACGTGTTTGGACCATTCCGATGGATTCATCATCAAAGTATCCCATCGTACGGAGTAAAAAATCTGGATCTGGAGTAAAATCAGCATCAAAGATTGCGATATAATCCCCTTTTGCCTTTGCCATACCCTCATCCAAAGCACCAGCCTTGTGGCCTTTACGATTGGTTCTATGAACGTGTTCGATCCAGATTCCCTTTTTTTTGTACTGAGAAACAAGAGTCGCAACCTTTTCAATGGTTTCATCAGTAGAATCATCCAAAACTTGGATTTGGAGTTTTTTTGCAGGGTATTGTAAATTACAAGCGGACTCAATCAAACGATCGACCACATAAAATTCATTAAAAATAGGAAGTTGGACCGTTACCGTAGGTAGGTTTTTGTCCTTTAAAGAGAGGATTTTTGATTCATCCTCTGCACAGTTTTGTTTGTATCTGCTATACAAAAACACCATGAGGTAGGTGTGTAACCCAAAGTAGAACAGAACTAAAATATCGAAACCGTAAAGTACCAAAAAGGATATAGATAAAAACGTGAGCATAGTTATAGTCAAAATCGGCACATAGGGGGTTTTGGTCAAACATTTTGTGCACCGCCAAATAAAAATAGAATTTCTTTCGTTTGCGATCAAGGCCCATACCACAACATTGGTTGCAATTCTATGGATTCTCAATGGAAACGATTCTGGGAAACCGGCCTCTTCCCTTCACTCGAATTTAGCCTTAGCCTCTCGATAGGTTATGTTTTGTCTTTGTTCTTTTATGTTGCTGGGTCAGAATTATCTTTAATTGATAGGACAGACACTGCTTATCCCATCTTACAAGCGCTAATTGCTATTTTTTTTGCTGCTGGGTTTATTTACAGGAAATACAAACAAAACTTTCCATTTACCCTAAGTTTGACACTACTCACACTTGCAATCGGTCAAGTGATTTGGCTTTTATTAGGAAACACTTCTGAATTTTTAATCGATTATATCTTTTCCTTCGAATTAGTATTGATTGGTGGTATTTTATCCGCATTTTCAGTGGGTATTTATGGCGGATCTTTGCGTGACTTTAGGTTTTTGAGTTTTACTTTAGGAGTTACAGTATTTACTTTTTACTCCCTTTTTGAACCTAATCAAAATTATTCGATAAAAATACTTTTAGCTATCTTATACATACTATTGTCTTTTTATTTTTTTAGCACTTTATTCCAACAAAATCCTATCTCCAGTAAGTTTTATAAAATAAGATCAAAAATTGGGAAACACCCTTTATTTTCTCCTTTTTATCGATCAAGTTTATCCTTACTCATTGCTTATTGTATTCTCCATTTATATTTCCAACCAGGACCTAAAATACCTTTAATACTTTCTATCTCATTCTCAGTGACATTCGGAAGAGTATTATCACTATTAGGTGGATTAAAAAAGGAAACGAAAGCGGTATTTTTAATAGGAAGAGTTGCATTGTTGTTTGCATTTTTCTTCTTTATTTACCAATCTTATTGGAGTTCATTTTACATTGCACTCTGTATTATTGGAGGTACAATTGTTGGTTTTTTTAAACCTAACAAAACACCTTACAAAGAATATATGATGATTGGTATGGAAACAGGAATATACTTGGGTCTTTCCTTCCTTTTATATTTTTGGAATTTGCCGATGGGAATTCGCACACTTACTGCTATTTTATTCGTTCCCGTTTTGGTTTATCCTTATTTATTGCAAAAACATATTGTTAGATTACCTCGCATTCTAATGTTAGCTGGCGCAATTCTGATAGTGACATTTTTCTTTTCCCCTCCTACGATCCGAACTAATTCTCCATTTTCAAAAAAAGAGAACTTTGATCCGATCCCATTTGCCATCACAAACCTTAATTTTAATGAAGAAGAATATATTTTTTATAAATCAGTTTTACCTTTTCCTTCGAATCCTTTTTTACCAAAACGATCAGAAATCAAAGACAAAATTGTTGTATTAGGTTTGAGTTCAAACCAATCACAAATCATATCATATATTGAAAGGTTAAGTGAAGAAAATCATCCGTTTTTAATTATCACAACCAGAAACAAAACCAATCAATTCCATCATATCAATGCACTGTCATTACTTAGCAGAAAATCATATTGGAATTTTGATATATACTATCCAAATTATATGAGTCAAAAAATTAATTTTGCACCAACACTTCCCAATGATTGGAAATTAAAGTATTTTCATGAAAAACTTGATAATGCAACGTTCCAAGAAGTAGTGAATCAATTAGATTCTGTATTAAAGTATTCTTCAGGTGATTTGAGAAAAGACGCACTGGAAATCAAACATTTATATTATGAATCGTTTGCAACTTACGCAAAATTTTATCATAACATTGGCCAAAATAAATTAAGTTTAGATGCAATTGCTTATGCTAGGAAATTTGAATCACCAAAACCAGATTTACTTAGAATTGCATTTAATAGTTTAAAATTCACAACTCCAGAAGCGGAATACATTCCAATTCTCGAAGATTTGAGTATAGATTCGGAATTCCAAGAGTTTGCTTGGAATTCACTCATTCCTATGTTTGAGTCTTTGGGAGATTGGAACAATGCATTAAAAACAATGGGATTATTAGAAAAGTATTACAGAACAAATAATCAAATAGAACAAGCAAACGAACTTGAGCTAGCTAGAGTTAGGTTATACATCAACCAAGAGAACTGGAAAGAAGTAGAACCTATTATTTCTGCACGTTTAAGAGAAAATCCCAATTCTGTGATTTGGGAACGATTGAAAAATGAAGTAATCGAAAAAAAAGACTCATTTAGACGTATCAGTATACGACCAGATGCAAAAGAGGCAAGAATCCAATGATCCATTCTACATTACTCGGTATCCTCGCAGCAATTTTATCCGTTTTTGTTGCGATCTTAATTGAAGGTGCATCATTACGATCATTTTTCCATATCCCTGCCATGTTTCTTATCGTTGGTGGAACGTTAGGTGCTACCTTTGCATCTTTTTCTATTTCACAAATTTCAAAAGCCATTCGGGATACTCGCTTTGCATTGCAAAAACGGAGAGAAACAGATTTAAAACTTTTATTCTTTCGATTTTGGGAAAAAGCACGGAAAGATGGATTACTTTCTCTTGAAGATGAATCCAAAAAATTGGATAATCCATTTTTACAAAAAGGAATTCAATTGATAGTAGATGGATCTGATCCAAGAACGATTGAAGAAATCCTTTGGGAAGCACATGAAGAAAAAGAGAAAGAAGACTTAAAATCTGCAAGAGTATATGAAACAGCCGCTGGTTTTTCTCCTACGATTGGAATCATTGGAACCGTACTCGGGCTAGTCACGGTTCTAGAAAATTTGGATGGTGGAACAAAGGTGCTCGGCCAAGGAATTGCAACTGCTTTCATTGCAACATTTTATGGTATTTCCTTTGCAAACTTAATTTTATTACCTATTTCCAATCAATTAAAAGTAGTTGCAAAACGAGAAAGTAACGAACGTCAGGCGATCATGAGAGGGATTTTATCCTTACAATCAGGTGAAAATCGCAGAATTTTAGCAGAACGAATCGATCCTTTTGTCAACCAATCATGAGATACATTTAGTACTAGATAGGAACGATGCAAAATAATTGGTGGATTTTTTGGTCCCTAAAGTCTGGTGGTATCGACTCCGATGTACGATTCATACATAGATACCCTCTCTCCTTCCATTCCTCTTCTTCAACTTCCATTTTAAACTTACGGAAATTAGTTGAGAACCAAATTTCACCGTGATCGGTTAGAAACTTTGTTAGCAACAATAAAAGTATATTTCTGTGTTTCGTTTGCACATCCCATTCTTCGTACATTTTTTTACTATTTGAGAATGTTGGTGGATCAAGGAAAATTAAATCATACCTTTCTCGGTTAGTTTTTTTTGCTTCACCTTCTAACCATTGCAATATGTCAGCATTGATAATTTGATGATTCGGACCAGCAAAGCCATTTCGTTGTAAATTTTGATTGGCCCATTCACAATATGTTTTTGATAGATCTATACTTTTTGTCTTGATTGCACCACCTGACGCAGCGTATACGGAAAACGCACCTGTATATGAAAATAAATTGAGAACAGATTTATTTTGTGATTTTTCTTTTAACCATTTCCGCGTAATTCGATGGTCAAGAAACAAACCTGTGTCCAAATAATCAGAAAGATTGATTCGGAATTCTAAGTTAGCTTCCTTTACCCAATGATCATTCCCTTCAATTGCAATTTTTTCGTATTGATCAGTTCCTTTTTGTTTCCTACGACTTTTCAAAAAAAGAGTATCATCTGTTATCTGAAATACATTTTTCACAATTCCAGCAATTTGTGCAAATCTTGTCTCGTGGTCAGCTTCTGCTTGGAACCGTAACGAACTTTTATCATACAAAACAAATCCATTTGGATATCGATCCAATATACATGCAACTTGGGGTATGTCTTCCGAATAGATCCGATAGCATTCAATATTTTCTCGTTTCGCCCATTTTTCGCGCTCTTTTTTTAATTTGCGAAGGCGATTTTCAAACATTATGAGGGCACCTAATCCTTGTTCCGTCATGGTTAGTTCCTTATTTGGTGGGCTTTTTAGGTATACTTCCCCGCCCTACTCGAGACTGGGTGGGGTTATCCACCCGCCACCCAATAAGCTCCAAATAACATACCTACTGGAAAAGTCCTCTTAATTTCAATTTCTAAGATTTTTTTTTCAAAGAGGTTCATGTTTTTGATTGGTGATAGTTTCATCATTGAAAATCATGTCGGCTATATGTCCTCTAAAGATACTACTTTTGTTTATTGTGATGGAAGTTCCCGTGGGAATCCTGGTCCTGCTGCGATAGGAGTTTCCTTTCAAGATAATGATGGGAATGAATTTTTGTCCTTATCTGAAAAGATTGGAAATGCAACTAACAATATCGCAGAATGGAATGCTTTATTTCGAGGAATGGAAGAAGCAATCAAACAAAGTATAAAAAAGATAAAGTTTAGATTAGATTCGGAACTAGTCGTAAAACAAATGAAAGGTGAATACAAGGTAAAAAACAAAGATCTGTTAGTATTTAAAAATAAATGCGAAGAGCTCAAAAATTCATTTGATAATTTTGAAATTCAATATATACCACGCGAACAAAATGCACGAGCTGACCAACTTGCAAATCTTGCACAAGATAATAAGGGATGAAAACTCTACTACCTCAATTTGCCTTCATTCTACTTTCCTTTTGGATGGTATTAAGTTGTAAACCTTCTTATACAAAACAATTGGACAAAATATTAGAAGAGGGAACCATCTATCAGTCTGCCATATTTTGTGAACAAAATAAAATACATCTAAAGGAAAGAGAGTTAGTATGTATTGAGGTAACTAAAAAGGCAAAAGAGGAAATTGATTCCATCATCAATCGTAGATTAGACTTAGGAATTGCACCAGTTATCATTGAGAAATCCAAAGGAAAAGAAATTGAGGAATTCTTAAAAGTCCATACACAAATGGGGATTCGTTATTGGGAAATCTGGAAATCGAGTGTGATTTTAGAATAGACAATCTTCGCCATTTTGCGATAACCATTTTATATGGCTGGCGATCCTTCTCAAATTCTCAAAAAAATTGGACTCAAGGTTACGAAAAACAGAGAACAAGTTTTATCGATCTTACAAGGATCCACAAGACCACTCAACCACCAAGAAATCATGGAAAAACTCCCCAAAGAAGAATCTTGGGATCGAGTTACGATCTATCGTGCATTATCTGATCTAGAAGAAAAAAATTTACTCAACTCTCTGCATTCAGCTGATCGTGTGACTTATTTTGAATTGAAATCGGACGGCAATCATGTTGTATCACTTGCCCATGGCCATTTGATCTGTAATGTCTGCGGAAAAATCGAATGTATCGATGATCCATGGAATGGTATGCCTTCCTCAAAACAACTAAAAGGTTTTACGACAGAATCGGTTGAAATTGTTTTTCGAGGCAAATGTCGAAATTGCCAATAAACCTTTCTTCTTACATTCCAACCTTTCATAAAAATCATCTAGAGATCATAGACTCTACTTTAAAAAATTCAGGTTTTGAATGTTATTTGGTAGGTGGTTCAGTTCGAGATTTGGTAATGAAAAAAATTCCAAAGGAATACGATCTCACTACAAATGCAGAACCAAAACAAGTTAAGAAGTTATTCAGAACAGTTATTGATACTGGTATCGAACATGGTACAGTCACGATTGTCATTGATAAGGTAAATTATGAAGTTACAACGTATAGAATTGATAAAGATTATACGGATGGGAGAAGGCCTGGTCATGTTGAATTTGGTACAACGTTACATGAAGATTTAAAAAGAAGAGATTTTACAATGAATGCATTGGCATTCGATCTTAAATCTGAAGAATTAATTGATGATCATACTGGGTTAGTTGATATAGAAAATAAAACAATTCGAACAATTGGTAACCCTATCCAAAGATTTTCAGAAGATGGATTAAGGCCAATTAGAGCCCTTCGTTTTGCTAGCACACTAAACTTTGTCATTGATGAAGAAACAAAAAAAGCAATCCATCTAACAAAACACATCACTCAAAAAATTTCATTGGAACGATTCCAAGATGAAATACTAAAATCATTTGTAGGCGAAAATCCAGCAAAAATGATTCAATTGTTAGCAGAAGAAAATATTTTTCAGATTTTTCTTCCAACAATACCCAATGATCTTATACCCAACGAAACGATTCTTAATAGGCTCAATCAAATTCCAAATGAATTGGTTGGGTTCCAACTTGCCTTTGCTTTTTATTCGATTTTACCTAGCTTAACACTCAAAGAATTGGAAACCCATTTACGTACTCTAAAGTTTTCAGGACAAAACATAAAAGATACAATTTTGTTTTTTGATTTGTTGTTAAAATGGAATCAAATTACGAATACTAGTTCTCTCTCATCTTACACGATAAAAAAAGAATTCTTAGCGCCCGTTAAACGACATTTTTTAAATCGTTATGAATTGAATCGTAACTTTTACGAAAAATTAAAACCAATTTTTGGTGATCAAATCGAAACGATGATCACAATTTGGGAACAAAATCCGCCCTTATTACTTTCCGACTTGGCAATGAACGGCAACCAATTGAGTGAAAATTTTCCAAACTTACCTAAAACTAAATTTGGAGAGGTGTTAAACCAACTCTTGGACATCGTTTTACAAACGCCTAAAGAAAATGAATATCTAAGACTTATCCAACATACTGCTGATTTTATAAACAAATTGTCCAAATAATTCGAACAGAGGTAACGTACCTCCGGACGTTTTGTTCTCTTTTTAATCAAAATTTGCCTTTTTTTTCTGATTTTCTCCCCTGAATTCGAAACCTCTCATTTTTTATTCCAATTCCAACCTCATCAATTGCCAACCTGGTACACAACTTGCACATCAAGTTCACATAGGAGAAATGGCAAATGAGAAATAAATACACTCTATTAGCGACGATCGTTGCTACCTTATTTTCCCAGGCTTCCCTTTTTGCTCAGACAAAAAAGGACAAAGACAAGCCTTGGTATGAGTTGGTAAATTTTTCCGGATATGTGGACGTATACTATAACTATACATCAAATAACCGGCAAGGGGCAACCCAAGATACTGCAGGAACATTTCACACTTACAACAAACAATTTGCTGTAAACGCTGTGAAATTGTCTATGGAAAAGTTAGCGGATAAGGAAAGCCCTTGGGGATTTCGTTTGGATATGCAAAATGGACAGAACAACATGTACCAAGAGCGTCCTTACCAAACAACTAACTCTCTCCATAACATGCAATTGTTACAACAAGCATATGTTTCAGCTTATTTCCCGGTCTTAAAAGGATTAACCGTTGATGCTGGTAAGATGGCGACTCACATCGGACTAGAGTTACTTGATTCGAAAGACAACATTGCTTACACCATTGGTTACGTGTTCTTTAACACAATCCCCTTTATCCACACTGGTGCGAGAGCAAACCTTCAAATCAATGACCGTTTATCAACAGGTTTCTACCTATATAATAGTGCACAAGGAACAGGATACACAGGTAACGGACAACAATTTGGTTACGTAGGTGTGACTCCTTATGGTGATGCCGCTGGTGGATCAAGTCTCACAAGCACTCAACAACATGCGTATGCAGATGGTCCAAACCCTACAAGAGCAATTGGAACACAAGTGAAGTATGACGTTGTTCCTGATAAGTTTCAAGTTGTATGGAACACATTACAAGCAAACGACAATATCAAAGGTAGACAAGACAATAGTCTCTACTACTTAGAACAAGCGACTGGAACATCTTTTCCAAAACAATCTGCTTTCAAAACAGACCATTGGATGATCCAAAACTTGATCTTAATCTACAAGCCAACTGACAGATTGACTACAATCTTTGACTATACTTATGGTGAAAGAGCTGGTCAAACAAACACTGCAGCTTTTGGATATGAGCCAGGTGGGATCACAAAAAACAAGTTAGATGCAGCAATGCCAGGACTAGTACCAGATTTACCAACAGGTTTAACTGCTGCTGGACTCACTGCAGATACCAACCTTTCTCGTGAAAACAGAATCAAAAGGATTTACCAAACTTACCAAGTGCAAGCTAAGTATCAATTCACTGATACATTCGCTTTGGGTTTCCGTTTTGAGTATTTGGATGACAAACGTTACGGTGGATCTCTCGTAGTAAACCCTCCATTATTTGCTGTGACTCCTACAAACCGTTACGATCTTAAATTCCAAGATTCAATCGGAGCAAGAGCAACAAGTAACTATGGACAAATCAAAACTTTAACATTCACGCCTACTTTTGATCTCACTGAGAACCTCCAAGTAAAAGTGGATTTAAGAAGAGATTGGGGTCCTGGCCAACAATTCGTAGATACATCTGGAAGACCAGCGTCTCACCAAAACGGTATCATCGTTGGTATGGTAGCAAAATTCTAAGGAGATGAAAATGAATCAGAATAAAAAAACTTTGAAATCAAGTTTGATTGGAATCTCTTTAGCCCTTCTTTTAGCAACCAGCTTCGTTGGTTGCACAGAGTCAGGTGCTAAAAAAGAAGATGATCCAAGTGCACTACTTTACTTGGTAAACAACCGAACTAGCCTAAATGCAGTTCAACAAATTTGTTTAGGAACATACGTTGCAGCTAACTCTTGTGTAGGAGGAACTGAATTCTTCAACCCAGGAATCGGATGTTCCCTCACAAAATTGGAAGGTAAAACAACTGATGACCTAAATGCATTGAAAGAATGTGTGCTTAAAAAAGTGAACGATACAGTGCAACCTTGTAACTTACCACAATTCACTTACGCTCTTGCGCAACAAGCTCTGGCAGGTGCTTTTGCAGCATGTAACACTTCGTATACGACAACTGCCGGTGCAACGGTAGATTTGAAAGGATACCTAGTTTACTAAAAACTCACTTAAGTCAGGAGATCACACTCCTGACTATTTCCTTTACTTTAACTTTTCACTTTATAATACTTGATCGAAAGAAAAATGAACCAACATCACTTATGGTTTTTTATGTTCAACCTTCTCAACAAAGGACCTTCTGAAGATCACAGTGATTTCTTTATCTGGCGGAGATTCACCATCAAATTTACAAATTGGTCTCTTATAAATCCAATACTCTCTGTCCCCTCCCCTTTTGATTTCATCTGGCACTCCAATAAACTCTTTTACAAAATTACCGTTTTTACCAGGAAGTGTATCCTTGATTTCCTTACGTAATTTAAGACCAGCCAGTTGTTCTTTTGTCAACTTAGCAAGATCTTCCTCACGTTTTTCTTCATCTGTTTGGATATCTTTAACAGAGTTCGACATAAATTCTTTGCACTTTTGTTCATCTTGGAACGTTTTCATACAATTTTCAAAAAGGTTTTCTTGGTTTTTTACCAGTACCGTTTTTGCACATTGCAAAGAGACAAGTAGGATGGGAATGACTAGGGATTGTTTCATAAATCCTCCGTAGATCTTCTAAGAAATGAAATGAGTAAAATTTTGGAAATCATTAATCCTTTTGCAATGAAATGTTATAAAAAATCGTCTGAACCTTTAAAATGAGTTTATCACTAATGAGATTTCTGTCAAAAATTTCTATCCAAAGCCGATTATTGCTCTTTCCACTTCCGCTCATTGTTTCTTTAGTATTTATCTTATTTTTATTAGTCCAATCGCAAAACGAAACCCTTGAATTTTCTAGAAAAGAACAACTCGGACTAGTAACCATCCAACCAATATCAGCAACCTATCGAGAAGGTTTACGTAGATTAAAAATTGGGCAAGAGTCTACCAAAGAATTAATTCCCCACCTTCAAAATATCAAAAAACAAATCATAGAAACTGAAATCATTAGTATAGATGCCGATGAAGTTGTGAAACTTGAACAATATGCAAAAAAGGATTCTTTCGACCAAACTACGACTCTACAATTTTTGAATGATACACAAGAACTTTTGCTAAAAATTGGAGACCTTTCGAATTTAATCTTAGATCCGGAAGTTGATTCGTATTACCAAATGGAAATTGTCTTATTTCGTGTGCCGTCTATGTACCAAAACATTTCCCTATTAAAAGAAATGATTCGAGACGAATACTTAGGTTTAAACGCAAAATCAAAAACATTTTCGAGTGAAAGTCTTACCAAAGCCATCTTAACAATTAATGGAATTGAAGTAACATGTAGAGAAATTAGTAAATCGTATAAAAAATCCTTTGATGCCAATCAAAAATACAAAAAGGAATTGGAAGAAGTCAAAAAAAATGCAGAGAAAACCTGTTCCGACTACATAGTAGAACTTAAAAGCACTCTTTTACAAAATAAAATCAAGCCAACATCAGCTGATATTCTTTTTAACACGGTACACAAAGGTACTTCCATCGCTGGTACCATCCAAGGCAAATCAAATTTTCTTCTCGAACAAATTATAAGCGATCGTGTTCAATTGCTTACCTGGAAAAGAAATTTTAATATCATCTTAGTATTCATCTCCTTACTCATATCTACTGTTTTCGTTTATTTTATATTCAAAAGTGTCAATGATCCATTAAAAAAAGTGCTCATTAAAATTGATGAACTTTCAAGCGGTGAAGCAGACCTTACAAATAAATTACCTGACTTCGGAAACAATGAAATCGGTAAAATTACTTATTCCATCAATTTATTCTTAGAAAATCTAAATCAGATCATGAACCAATTAAAAATGTCTGTCAGCGAATCTGAAAAAGTATCTTCAAAATTAAAACAAGATGCCATTTCTGTTTCAGATAACGCAACATCGCTTGCTTCTGTGTCTGAAGAATCAGCAGCATCATTGGAAGAGTTGACTACTTCATTCGAAATTATGTTCGAATTCATCACAAATGAAACAAAAAATATAGTAAAAATTACGGAAGAAATGACAACGATCAAAAGTTCGATTGCAAATATTGAAAAGGCACTATTGCAATTAACTGAACTTTCCGATCAATCAACTTCACTTGCAAATTCAGGAAATAGATCGATACAAAATACCGATATGACAATGACTGAAATCCGATCTGTGACTAAAGAAATCACGGGGATAATTGATTTGATTACTGAAATTTCAGAAAGAACCAACTTACTTGCATTAAATGCTAGTATAGAAGCAGCGCGAGCTGGTGATGCAGGAATGGGATTTGCTGTAGTGGCAGAAGAAATTTCAAAATTAGCTGATAAAACACAATCTTCAGTGAAGAGTATTAAAAAATTAATCGATAAAAGTCATCTTGTAGTCAATGAAGGTTCCACTCATGTAATGGAAGCAGTGAGTGCACTCAGTGAAATTGTGGGTCAATCAAAACGCATGAATAATGCTGTAACACACCTTAAAGAAGAAATGACAACTCAATCCAAAAGTTTACTGAGTGTCACAAGTGAACTCAATGGCTTAGAAGAAATGGCGCGAACGATCGAATTATCGAGTAGAGAACAAAAAAAAGCATCAGAAGACATGGTTAATACCGTGAACACATTATCTGGAAGTGCTCAAGAACTCGCAAATAATTCAGAAGATTTGAACCAAGTAAGCCAAAAAATTGGGGACATAGCAACTAACATTGCCAAGATCACAAATACGTTTCGCACCCACTAATGAATGATTTTTTTAACTTTATCACCTAACGGATAGACGTTTTTTCTAGTTTTTGAATTTTGTTTGCTCAAAATTGTATGGATTCCCTGTTTGGTCATCATGGGATCCACTGCAACAAAAAGAGTCATCGATAAAGTAAAATTCTTAATTCTATTCTTTTCTATATTAACATTTGTTTGTGTTTCTAATTGCAAAGAATTCAAAAATGATACTGGTGAAAACAACCAATTTCAATATTTAATTTCAATACAATTTATTAACGATATTTCTTTTGCTTCCGATCTCCAACAAAGAGCCAAGAATCAAATTGGTTCTCTTCCTGATTTTCCCCCTGGTTCAGAAGAGGATACCGATGCAAAAATTAATTTAGGTAATAAGCTATTTCGTGATATTAATTTGTCTGCAAATCAAATCCAAGCTTGTGTTACCTGCCATCCTATAGATGGAAGATCAGCTGGTATGGATCGTCAATCCACACCGAGGGGTACATTTGGCCAACTTGGGAAAAGAAATACACCAACGATTTTAAATGTTGGCTATAGTTCTGTACTGTTTTGGGATGGTAGGAGAAATTCACTCTATGACCAAGCAATTGACCCATTTATCAATCCAATAGAAATGTCATTATCATCTGAATCCGAACTGATACAAAAAATCCAGAATGATCCCTCTTATAGCGAATATTTTGTAAGGGCCTTCCCATCAAACCCAAATATTAGTCTACACAATGTTAGATCATCTTTAGCGTCCTTTGAAAGAAGTTTAATTTCAAAATCAAAATTTGATGATTTTGTTATGGGTAATTTACTTATCTTCAATCGACAGGAACTGGAAGGACTGAATATTTTTTTAGAAGTTGGATGCACTAATTGCCATTCAGGATACCTATTAGGTGGTAATAATCTTTCAAAACTTGAATCTTCTTTTTTATACAATCCAAATGATTTTGGTAAGTTTGAAATTACAGGTAATTCGAATGATAGATATTTATTTAAAATTCCAAGCTTAAGAAATGTAACTTTAACTCAGCCATACTTCCATGACGGAAGTGTAACTTCCCTTAGAGTGACAATTGAAAGGATGAATGAGTACAAATTGAACAGGCGATTGTCAAGTTCAGAAATAGATTTGCTGATTGTGTTCTTAAAAACACTCTCTGATAAAACAAAATCAAATTAAATTTGTTGACGCATAATCATGCTAAGACAAATGTGACAATACCTTCAGGGAGGAAACAGGTGAGAATCCTGTGCTGACCCGCAACTGTAATACGGAAAATAGCTAATACCTTTTTCTGTTGAGCCAGATCTTCCCCGCAATGTTTTCTCGTGGATTGGGAACTTTGCACACTTATGCTCTTTATTTTCAATAGAGAGCATAAAGGGGCCCCGAAGGAAAATTCGGGGCACCCGTATGGAAAACAAAACTATTCGATTATTATCTTTAGATTTGGTATACACATGGTTACATTCATGTCGTAACAACTTTCCGTTTCGTGTTCCCCTAAATTTCAAAAAAGATTTAGGAGAATCTAAATGAAAACTTTAATTAAACTAACACTCGTGATGTTATTAGCACTGGTGATTTCAGCGTGTGCTGATACTGGCAAAGTAGACAAATCAGTTGCTGACAATAATCTAGCATTAGGTTTATTAAAAACCGTTGAGTCATCGTCAAGAGAAGCTGGGCAAATCGAAATTAGAGGTACATACTTACAAGCAAGTTGTTCTGCTGGCACTTGTAATACACCTGGCTCCAATACAGTTACAATCCAATCCAACTTTGGAACTACAACTGGATATTTATATGTAGATTATGTAAATGGAGCAGGAACTTCAACCTACCGTGTAAATGCAGAGATCGTAGAATTTAATAATACCGATCGAGTTTTGTATTACAAACCTAAAAATAGCGCAAATATTTCTGCACTCATATGGACGATTACAGATGCGAAAGAAATTTTAATTTGTGATGTATTTAATGGCAAACCAACGTTAGCTGAAACTAAAACTGACCTTAATTCAAGAAAAGCATCTGGAACAGTCTATACTACAAATCCAAAATCTGCAGGATGTAATGGTTCCTTTGCCTTCAATTTTCTAACGAGAACTTTTTAAGAATCAAAATTTTGCCTTCATTATAATATTGAATGAAGGCATATAGGAGAACCAACTTGGGAAACTACCAATTAAAATCAGTCCTATTTATATTCATATTTACCTTTCCTTTTTTACAATGTAAAGAAGAGGAAAATAAAAATGATCTCTTATTATCGTTACTTGCAATTCCGAAGGTAAATAATTCTTCTGCTATACCATGTCCACCAACATCTCTACCGACTGAAATCCCAATTGCAAATACAGTTGTCTCCGCTAATTCAACAGTCAGTGGATTTAATAATCCGGCCAAAGCGATCAATGGAATCTGTGGTGGCGGAGAGTTTTCAGGTTCATTAGATGTATATGCCTTAAATTTGACAGGAACTGGTGCTAGTTTGACTTTATCTTGGGCAGGAAAAACTGTTAAGAATGTAAGTGGTATCGATTTTATCGTCTACGAAAATCCATTCAGAGTATCAGAATCTAGCGATCGTTATGCTTTTGACCCAATGGTCGTACAAGTTTCTTTTAATGGAACCGAATACTGTGGATTTGATCTAAGCGGTTATAATCCGAGTGTATCTGATAGTAATAAAATATCATCTTGGCCTGGTTTTGCGGGACTTCGACCAGTGATTTACAATATGGCCACAAAACCCTTTACTTTAAATGAATTATTTACTCCAACAGGGAACGGATTTTTGTTAGGTGGTGGAGATGGCTTCAATTTAGATGATCTAATTGTTGGCGGACCAGGTGCCAACTGTGATTCATCTGCTCGATCAATGATTCAAACCAATGGATTTAAATATATAAAAATGATTTCCGCATCAGGTGTGACGAACCCAAACACAGGGAATGGTTACACCTATCCACATTCATATGACAATGGATCTGACATAGATGGTGTCATTGCAAAATATATAGAATAAGGGTATTTTCAATTTGAATCCTCAAGTAATCTAGTTTGAAACAAATTAGATTACTTGAGTTTTTTTTAGATATAACAATTGATTAATTTGAATGGAGTTAGAAACATCCAATCTCAATCATCTTAACGCTTGTTACGGCGACTAGACCTTCTCTCTGAACCGCCCCCAGAACTTGTGGTTGAGGAAACTTGTGGTTTAGTTTTATTGGATTTTAACTCATTGCCAAACATGTCCACTTCCGCTCTTTGTTCTTGGCCAATTTTTTTGTACTCTTTTGGTGAAGAATCATCCTGTTTTTTATCAGATTCAGTTACTTCAATTTTAAGCAAAAAAGAAACTACTTCGTTTTTAAGATTTTCCACCAATTGGTCAAACATCTTAAAACCTTGCAGTTTGTATTCGATGAGTGGATTTTTCTCACCATAACCAACAGTCCAAATTCCTTCTTTTAAATGGTCCATTGCATATAAATGTTCTTTCCATCTATGATCTAAAATATCAAGGAAAACATTCCTTTCAATCGATCTCCAAATATCATCTCCAATGGAAGAAACTTTAAAATCATAAAGTTCTTTCACTAATTTTGATACAACTTCAAATACTTTTAATTGTGGATTAGATTCTTTTTTGAAATCTTTTACTTCTATGGTATGCTCGATGCCTAAACTTTGTAACCACTCATTGAGAGACTCTATTTCCCAAGCATCAACATTATTACCTTCACAATATAGAATTACTTGGTTTTCCACCACTTCGTCAAAAAAATCAACGATGGTTTTGGACATATTTCCTTTGTCCAATAATTCGTTACGAATCCCATAGATATAAATTCTTTGGCGGTTCATGACATCATCATACTCTAACAAGTGTTTTCTGATATCAAAGTTGTGACCTTCGACTCGTTTTTGTGCCCTTGCAATTGCATTGGAGACCATACTGTGTTCCAATTCCTGGCCTTCAGGCATTTTTAAAGTATCCATGATACGTGCGATACGATCAGATCCAAAAATTCTCATCAAATCATCTTGTAACGATAAATAGAATCTTGAGGAACCTGGATCACCTTGTCGACCTGACCTTCCACGAAGCTGGTTATCAATCCTTCTTGATTCATGTCGTTCAGAACCAATGATATGAAGTCCACCTGCTCCAATTACAAAATCATGATCTACTTTCCATTTTTTTGCATCTGTCAATATTTTGAGACATTCTTTTTTGATCGTTTCATTTCGAACATCCCCGATTTTCCCTTCTGCTTCATCGAACTTTTGTTTGATGAGACATTCTCGAAAACTATAGATTACCTCTAATTCATTTTTGTTTTTGATTCCTAAAGAATCACATTTATCATCCAATTTTTCCAAATCATCTTTGTATTTAGGCGCACCACCTAGAACAATATCTGTTCCTCGACCTGCCATGTTGGTTGCAATTGTGATGGCTCCTGGTTTACCTGCGTTGGCTACAATTTCCGATTCTCTTTCGTGTTGTTTTGCGTTTAAAACATTGTGTTGGATTCCATGTGATAATAATAGTTTAGATAAAACTTCCGATTTTTCAATTGAAATTGTTCCAACTAATACCGGCTGTTTCCTTGAAACTTTTTCTTGGATGTCTTTTACGACTGCATCAAACTTTTCTCGTTCCGTTTTATAAACACGGTCAGGTAAATCTTGGCGTTGGATTTTTAAATTAGAAGGAATTACAATGACATCTAAGTTATAGATTTTTTTAAATTCCTCAGCTTCCGTATCAGCCGTTCCAGTCATACCGGCTAGTTTTTTATAAATACGGAAATAATTTTGGAATGTAATGGATGCTAATGTTTGCGATTCACGTGCAATGGGAACACCTTCTTTAGCTTCCAATGACTGATGTAATCCATCAGAGTAACGCCTTCCTTTCATAAGACGGCCCGTAAACTCATCAACAATGATCACTTCCCCATCTTGCACTACATAATCTTTGTCTTTAAAAAAGATTTTATGAGCTTTTAGAGCCTGTTGTACGTGGTGAACAAGTTCAATATTCTCTGCGTGGTAAAGGTTTTCCACTTCCAATAAGTTTTCCACATGATGAACACCAGCTTCTGACAAAATTACATTTTTTGCTTTTTCATCAATTTCGAAGTCTTCTCCTTCAATTAACTTAGGGATGATTTTATTAACCTTAAGATATTTGTCAGTGGATTCTTCTGCTGGACCTGAAATGATGAGTGGGGTTCTTGCTTCATCAATTAGGATTGAGTCAACCTCATCCACAATGGCAAAGTTATGTTGTCTTTGGACACGGTGTTCTTTGTAACTTACCATGTTATCACGCAAATAATCAAAACCAAATTCGTTGTTTGTTCCGTAAGTTATATCAGAATTATAGGCAACTTTACGTTCTTCGTGATCCATATCATGTTGAATGACACCAACAGATACTTTTAAAAATTCAAAAACAGGGCGCATCCAATTCGCATCCCGTTTCGCCAAATAGTCGTTAACTGTAACTACGTGAACCCCTTCACCTGAAAGTGAATTGAGATAAATAGGAAGTGTAGACGTTAAAGTTTTACCCTCACCAGTTTTCATCTCAGAAATATTGCCCCAATGTAAGGAAATACCACCCATCATCTGAACATCAAAATGGCGCATACCTAATGTACGATACGCAACTTCTCTTACAGTTGCGAATGCTTCTGGTAAAATATCATCTAGAGTTTCCCCGTTTGCCAATCTTTCTTTAAACTTAAGTGTTTGAGAGGAAAGTGTTTCATCGTCCATCGCTTTGATTGAAACTTCAAATGAATTGATTGCTTCTACGATTGGATTGAGCCTTTTTAAATCTCTTTCGTATTTGCTACCGAATAGTATAGTTAAGATTTTTTGAAACATGTTTTGTCCGTTATAAATTTATAATATTGCTAAATATGATTTTGGCATTTTCTTCCATGATTTTCTGTTTAGAATCGATGTTAGAAAAATCTCCATTGCCCTTAGAGATAAACTCCCTATGGACATTTTGCCAAACTTGTAACATTGGCAATGTAGGTTCTAAGTGAGTTTGAAATGCAAACACTCTGTTTTTGTATGAAAACATTTGGTTTGCGTAAAACTCACTGGCAAGTAAATGATCGGCACCAACAGGAATATCAAAAATATCTTCGTGCAAATGGAATGCCATGATAGATTCTTTTTGAATTCCAGAAAAGATAGGATGTTCTGGTTTTAAAATTTGAAGTTCGGAAAAACCTGTTTCCGGACCCTTTGTTCCAGGCCTCACATTTGCACCGAATGCCCGTGCTATGATTTGAGACCCCAAACAAACTCCAATTAATTTTTTATTGGGTAAAGAGATTACATTTTCAACAATTTCGTAATATGGTTTAAAAAATTCCTGTTTATCAGGATCGGCAACTGACTGCGGACCACCTAACATGACTATCAAATCAAAATTCAAATGAATCTCTGGCATCAAATGGACACGAGAATCATAAGCATTATGGTAACTGATACGGTATCCTTTTTCACGTAAAATTGGTTCTAGTATTCCAGGACCTTCACAATCAATGAATCTGATAATCACTGCTCTCATATAGATTCCATTCCAAATTGGTAACGAAAAAAATTGAATTTAGGATCTTTCTCAATAGAGTCTTTTGTCGTTAGTTCTGAGATTGAACCTATGAAGTTATAATACAAGCGAAGAGGTTTTGTTTCGAACAGCAGTGTTTCTGGTGTTCCAGTCACAAGTCCACCTTCCTTAACTCGAAAAGGTTTCTTCATAAAGATGATAGGGATTTGTATATTACGATTTTTGATTTCAACTTTCATTCTCTCTTTTGCCAATTGGTAAACTTGGCCAAACGGAAGTTCGTCGGTGACATCAGGAACAATTTGGTATGGATCAACTACCATATAAATTGCTTTTGTTGGAAATTTGTTTTGGATCTCAACGTATAATAAATTTAATGCGGGAATTTCTTTCCAACAGGGTACACAGTCAGGAGAATACACATTCATCGCGATTTGGTCTTTTGCCAAGTTTGCAAAGTTGATTTCTTCCCCATCCGCGGTGACACCAACAAACGAAGTTTCTCCAAAGTAGGAGGATTTCGCAGGTGCGCAAGTAATGAGACATAAACTAATCAATAAACTGAGGGGGGTCTTCATAAATCCCATATTTTGGACGGTCCATCCCCATGGTTTGGACAAGGAGAACGTCTGTAAAGTCCGTTTTCGAACTTTCCCTTGACATATGACCCCCATGCCCCATTCTGGTCTAACGTTCCACTCTCTTCCCCAGGAATTTATAAAAAAATGAGCCAATCACATAAAGAAGACTTCGATATCGTATCCTTAATAGAACTTTGCCGGGAAAAAAAATACGAAACATGTGTGGCCGGTTTCAGTGCGATCGATAAAATCGAAAAAATCACTCTTCCTAAAAAATTAAAAAATCGTAAACTCACAGTCCAAGCATTGTATGCACTGACTAACGACTTAGTGCAATGGAAATACCTTTCTTCTGAAGAAAAAGCTCTCCTCCAAGCAGAAAAAGACAAACTTGCAGGTGTCACTTCCACTTCGGGAACATCATTTGCTCCCCATGCAGAAGAAGACATCGAAGAAGATTTTATCCCTGAAGAAGAAGCTAAAAAACCTGAATTTGAAGACGGTTATGAAGATGAATTTGGTGATGATTCTGAAGAAGAAGAAGAGGACGATGAGGATGATGATTTCGACGACGACTCTGATGACGAAGAAGATTCAGAAGAGGACGAAGAGGATTAGAGGTTAGTCCCATTCCTCTACTTCCCTTATTTCAAGACAACCTCCTCTACAACTTTCAAACCCCAGAAACATTTTATTTACACTCAAAAGTCTCCCCTGAAAAGGAGGCTTTGCGATTCTTAAGCCAAATCCAAGCAGATTCCATTCCCATTATCCTTGGATTAGGCGCTTTACATTCTGTTCGTTCCCTTGTTGTATCCCCTATCGGCAAACCAGTTGTCATTGTTTGGGAACCACTACCTGAGGTATTCGAACTTCCCGCATTCCAAACCGAAATAGAAGGACTTTCGGAAAAAGCAAAAGAGAATGGATTCACATTGGTTCTTGTCACTGGCATTACGCCAAATTGGAACGAAATCAAAGAAAAACTCTCTCTCTCTACTCGCGAAAAAGTACCAATCAATCAGAAATGGACTTTGTATGTGACACCGAGTTATGAACGTTATTTCTCAAATTTGATCGAAGAGTGCCGGGAAAACTTTCTATCTCAATTCCAATCGCAAAACACAAATCAAAATACAATCCAACACTTTCGTAAAGTATGGACTCATAATTATTTAAAAAACAAATCCACGCTTGGGAAAACAAATGAAGCCATCCATTGGTTTCAATCCTTTCACGGAACGAACTCCCATGTATTATTTTTAGGTGCAAGCCCAGGACTCGAACGAGACATTGAGTCGATCAAAAAACACCGCAATACATTCACATTATTTGCCAGTGATACATCGATTGGTTACTTATTAAAACATTCCATTGTTCCAGATTATATTCTTTCCTTTGATTCAGGAAGAGGTACTTTGTTTCATTTTTTAGTTGATTTACCAACAACTATTCCCATCATCACTTGGTTAGGTGGCTCTCCCTGTTTATTTGAACTCCCTAATCTAAAAATTTTAGTGAATACAGGTCATCCTTTGGACCAAATTGTAGCTTTTTATTTTCAAAATGAAAAGGGTTTCCATTGGCCACATATACAAAACCCAAGTTTAAATTTACTGGGTATGATGATATCCATCACAAAGGGAATATTGAATCGGAATTTAGTATTAAGTGGTGTGAGTTTTGTATCAGAATTTGGGAAGTCACATTGTGGTGGTACCGGATACGAGCGATACTATTTACCTCAATTGCATAGAAAACAAAGTATGGAATCTTTCACCAAACGTCTGTATTCTGGTGTTAGAAAAGGAAAAAATCAATTGGTGTGGGATGAATTGTTATCTGCAAAAACAACAGAGAACATTCAAAATTATTCAGAGTTAACAGCATTCAATACAAACAAACCATTCGAACAAACGGTAGAACTCAATTCGTTTCAGGGTTTTCCCCCAAGGATTTCCGATTTGGCAAAGTGGGCAAACCAAGACCAATCTGGTATCATCCATTCCAAAACACTCAATGTTTGGTTGCGGTTTTCACTAGGTTAAGCTCCGAATAGAATTGGTATTTCTTGTAAATTCCATTCAGCTCGTTCACGATTCGCAGGGATCCTATCAAATCCTTTTGTTTTTTTGGTTTTTCCCTTAGGTCTTTTCTCTAAGTCTTCTAAGATTTTTTCCAATCGTTCTTCCATCATCAAATGTAAATTCATTTGGTCTAACATATCCATTGTGTTTTCCTCCACTGATGAATACAGATTACCAGAAGGGGGGGACAAAATAGAAACTGCTTTGGAAAAAAATATCTATTGCCTCCAAAAGAATTTAATTTATAAGAGTGTAACGGGAAACATCGTTTGTGAATTTTAAAGATATCATTTCTCAATTAGAAACTTCCAAAGAATCCAGAATTAATTTTTATTTTGTGACTGAAGAACAAAATCAGGAGATATACGCATTACTTGTCCATGTAATGGGGTATATGGACAAATTATATTTAGTGGAAGTCATTTTCACTGTCCTTAAAGAACTCTTGATGAATGCCAATAAGGCAAATGCAAAACGTGATTATTTTAGTCGTGAAAAATTGGACATCCAAAATGCCACTGATTATGCGAAAGGGATGTCAAGGTTCCAAGAAAACATCATCATGAAGTGGAATGAACAATTAGAGCGGTTAGATGGTGGAAATTATTACATTAGTTTACTCATGAAAGTGGAAGGAAAATCCATTCACTTCGCAGTTGAAAATAACGCACCGATCACAAAAGAAGAATTATCAAGGATCAATCGCCGTATTGAAGTCGCTAAAAATTATAATGATTTATCAGATGCTTTCACTGATGTTTCCGATAGTACTGAGTCAGCAGGTTTAGGATTAGTACTGATCCAATTACTTTTAAAAAATTCTGGAATCGGTTCTGATAAATTTAAAATTTTTACAAACGAGAAAATAACACGCGCTACACTGAGTGTTCCCGATGTTACTACTCCAGTCGAAATCCAAACAGACCTTAAAACTAAGTTATTAAATGAAATAGATGGCCTTCCTCCTCTACCTCATTCATTGACCAAAATCATCCAACTCTGTAACAATCCGGATTCAGACCTTCACATGATTTCACAAGAAATTGAACGTAATCCTGCATTGTCTGCTGATTTACTCAAACTTTCCAACTCTGCTTTTTTTGCGAATCGCAGCCAAGTGAGTTCCATTTTACAAGCAGTGAAAGTAGTTGGATTAAAAAACCTCCGTAACCTTCTTTATGTTTCTGGTGTTCGTAAGATTATGGATGGCCAGTACGGCAAAATGATGGATGTGTGGGAACACTCCAGTCGTTGCAGTTATTATGCACGATACCTCGCAACAGAAAACAATCATACTAATAAAATTGCGGATATCATTGCCGTATGTGCACTGTTACATGATATCGGTAAATTTTTACTGTTATCTGTTGATAGGGGATTTTTCAAAAAAATCGAAACCTACCAAAGAGGTACGGATTCTGGAAACTCAACTCTTTTAGAAGAGATGGCAATTGGACTTAGCCATCCACAACTAGGGGCATTACTTGCTGAAAAATGGGAATTTCCACAAGACTTACGTGTTGCCATTGAATACCATCACAAACCATTTTTAGCTCCACCAGAATTACGAGATCTGGTAGAAGTGATTTACATGGCAAATATGATGGCAGATTTCCATGAACAGAAGAAAGGGTTTTATGCCATTGACAAAAACTTATTAGCTAAGTTTAATTTAGACAACATCGATGTTTTTTCAGCAGCTGTGAATAAAGTAGAGGTATTATACAAAAAAACGAATGAGTGAAGTGGTTCGGTTTCAGTCTGTTTCGTTTGTTAGAAATGATAAAACCATTTTACAGGATGTCAATTTTTCCCTCACCCAAGGTGAGTCCTTAGCAATCGTTGGACGTAACGGAGCTGGTAAAACAACACTCATCAATTTACTATTTGGTTACTTATGGCCGACATCGGGAACTGTTTCAACTTTTGGCGAAACATATGGTGACACACCCATGGCTCCCTTACAAAACAAAATGGGGATTGTCCAACCAGGACACCAAGAAACTTTACTACAAAGACTCACTGCATTCGAAATGGTGCTAACAGGTGTAATTGGAACATTGGGATTGTACAAAGAACCAACACCTGAACAAACAAAAACTGCCTCTTTATTATTAGAATCAATTGGTTTAGAGAATAAAGCCCACCAACAGTACCAAACACTTTCTTCTGGAGAAAAAATGAAGGTGCTCTTATTACGTGCGTTTGGTGAAGGAAAAGAATTACTGATATTGGATGAACCAACAGCTGCTCTCGATGTCACAGCAAGGGTAGATTTTGTCCGGTCGTTATATTCATTAAAACAAACCAATCCGAAACTCACAAGAATTTTGATCACACACAGAATCGAGGAAATCCCCGAAGATTTTCATACAATTCTTTTATTAAAAGAAGGTCAGGTATTGGCGTTTGGAGAAAAACAATCCGTTTTTACCGATACAAATCTTTCAAAGTTATATGATTTAAATCTCGCTGTAAGCGAAAAAAAAGGACAGTATCAACTTACTGTCCTTTCATAACGTTACACTCTATTAACTAAAGATCTGACGATCAATTGCTCTCTATTGATACATCGATCGTTCAATGAAATTGGTTGCTTTACAACTTCCAACACCTACATCTGTGACGGATTTGTCTTGTGCTATACAGAAGAGTTTCCACCAACGATTGGAATAGTTTGGTGCGATGGAATAATTTCTCACTTCACCAACACTTCCTTTGAAGATTCTAACCGTTGCGCCAGAGATTCCCATACTTGCCTCACCTGACCAGTTATAAACACTGTAATATCGATTTGGTTGGTTCCAGATTGAACCTTGCACTGTAATGGTTTCTGGACCATATCCAGTTGTGATATCATAGTCCAAACTTCCATTCCCAACACCTAACGGAGTTTTATTGTTCCATACGATGCGGTCGTTTGCTTGGTTTCCATATTGCATGTGTGAATCCAAATCTCTAGGTTTTGCACCCCATGATAGGACAACTCGCATCTCGTTTTCACCAAGGATTGGTGTGACTAAGATGTTTTGGTTAGCAGGAGTTTCCGATCCAGCGGAAACAACAGTTCTGTATGTTGTGGAATAGTTTTCTTGGACCGAAGTACAATCACCACGTTTCCCGGCACCTGATACTTCGAGAGTATAGTTTCCTGGAGGAACTGATGGAATGGCATAGGACCCATCCGTTGAGGTTTTCACAGCTGGGATTGTCACTCCATTGGCATCAATCGCATAAGGACCAGACTTCACATTCACACCTGGACGGATACGTGCTGTTAGGTTACAAACTCCCGTATTGTAGAGGGCAGATAAAGCTCGACCAGAAACCGTCCCACTCGTTTGGCTTCCAGGAACAAAGGTTATGATATCAAAGTTAGTTGTTACATCAGCTTGGATGTCAACAATCCCTTCTACGGTTTGGTAACCGGCTGATACGAATCGAACCTTCCAACGACCAGCATTGATATTAAAAATTGTGTATTGGCTTGAATTTGAGAAAATTGTAGAGCCAGTTGCGATGGATGCTGGTTGGACACCCGCTGATGGACGTAAGGTTCCTCCATTTGGATCTACAATTTCCAAGGAATAAGTTCCAAGGAAAGCAAATCCACCAGGAGTTCGCACTGATCCAGAAAGATTTCCACGACCGTCATTTGTGATTACAGGAGTGTTCACAACAACAGTTCCACCACCTGTTCCCACTTCGACAGGGAAGTATGTGGTGATTCCATTTTTTTCGACTCGTAAATGGTAAGATCCTGGGGAAAGGAATGGAAAACTATAACTACCGTTTGCTTGGGAAGAAACAGATCCAACAGTTTGGTCATTACCAGCAGTTCTTGTAGAAGAGACCGAACAATTCGGAGAGTCAAACCCACCAGAGCAGTCTCTTTTCACATCTGGAGTGAAATTTCCACCAACTAACCGACCCAATGTGATCGTTGCCCCACTGACAACGGAAGTTGAAATCGCATCTGTTACTACACCAGTGACAGTTGCACGTGGGCTATGAAGCACAACTCCATTCAATTGATAAACAACAGGATTGGAAGCATATAAATTGGTTGCAACCGTTGAAGTGTCCACACGAAGGCTATTGGAAGACAAGTAACTAGACTGATACGATGGAGCCACTCGGTCCACAACAATGATTTGGTAAGAACTTTGTCTAAAATTGTATTCGGTTCCGTCAATGATGTCAACCGAAGCTGTATTATCATTTGCACGGGCAACACTCGGAGTCGTTGCGAGTGTCGTTGCGGATCCAGTACCCAATTGGTAAAGTGCATAGGTTACTTTTCCTGCATCATCATTTGTGAAAGGAGCTGGTAATACTTGTGGTAATGTCACAACATAAGAACTTCCACCAAAACTAAATTGGCCAGAATTTGTTGTCGTGATGTGAACAAGTGACGCGCCTGCATCATTCGTATTTCCTAACATCACAACATACAATCCAGATTGAGTTGTATGGAGTGAGTTTGCGTTAGGAGCAGCATCCCTGACTGAAATAGAACCGGCAATTTGTGAACGTGTAGCGATTGAAGTCATCGAAATGGTTCCCGCATTGTACGTTGCGCCATTTAGACTCACTTGTAATGGATTGGATGAACAAGGAGTCGGATGATTGCCACAATAGTTTTCAAATCCTGGTGCAGAAATGTAATACGCCCAAAGTCCACTAGCGCCTAGAAAGGATACTTCTTTGGATGTTGGATTTACTTCATAAACTTTGTTCGCATATGTTTGGTAAGCCCATGGACCATTCCCTTGCACATTTGCCAAACAAGTAGCCGTTGGATTAATGGCACAAGAACAAACAGAACCCGTTGGATTGATGGCACAATTTGTTCCTGCAACAGCACCTAAGGATTCAAGAATCCAAAGTTTGATTGCATTTCCTAAAATTGCATCATCTTTCAAATAGACAATGTTAGATGGTGCTTGGTTGGCTGATGGTCGAACGTTGATCACAGCGCCAGCAACATGGTCATTATTTGCATCTTTTACATACCCAACCACTAAGGAAGGTTTTGCAACAATGAGAATTGGATCGTTTAACGTTACAGATTTTGAACCACCATTAGGAGCTGCTGTAAAGAGAAAGGATTGGGTGACTGTGTAAAAAGAAGGGTTAGAAACTTCTAAATAATAGACTCCATTTGTTAGTTCAAATCCTTCGATGGAGAAATTTCCATTTCCTGTGATTTGAACTGTTTGCAAAATAGCACCTTGCTCATTTTTAAGTTTGATAGTAAATACGGAAGTTTGGTCATTCGACAATGCTCCGTTACGAATCAGTCCAGAAAGTAAAAGATCACTTTCAGTTGCTGCCAACCAAGGTAAATTGGTAATTCCTAAATCAAGAACAGCCACTGTATTTGGATTGGTACCAGGAAACGTAAAATGTACACTTTCTTGTGTCGTCGCATACGGTTGGCCAGATACTACAACAGAATCTCCAACATAAACGATCGTATAATTTCCGTTAGGGAGGGGACTTATCGAAATCACATATTGCCCATTGGCATTTGTAATCCCCGTCCCAACTGTGTTTCCATTGGAGTCAAGGATGTTCACCACAATCCCTGCCACAGGCCCAGATGGAACCGTTACCCCACCACCAGAAAATCCAGGGCTTGTGACAACACCTGTGAACTGCGCTGGTCCTTGGGCATAATACATTCTTTCTGCAAGTAAATTACCTACATTCACTAAGGTGAACGGAGTTTGTGTTGGGTTATACACATACGAAAAGTCTTGGTAGGTATAATTTAATCCATAACCAGTGTTAATGAGAACGCGATAATTGTTATTAGGAAGGTCTGCTAAGTCAAATTGGAAACTTCCATTTGCTTCTGCAAATTTTGCAGCTACCAGTGTACTCACTTCTCCATTCGCTACTTCGATGCGGACAGAAATTAAAGTGAGATCAACACAATTCGGAAGTGCTGGTGCTCCTGGATTTCCACAAATCACATTGGCTGGGACTCCTGCAACCACTGGAACAATCGAACCAATGACACGTGCTGGTCCATGGTTTGGAACTTCTTGTTCAGAACCATTGCTTGGAACTTCATCCGGATCTGTGACTATGATGGAACCACCAGAAGGAGGGAGGGGAACACCGTTGGAATCGGGAGGGAGATCAGTTTGTCCACTGTTACCAGAAACAGCACCGCCTGTTCCTAACAACAACCAGAATGGCATGGATTTTTTCTTACGAGAACAACCCACGGATACAACAGAAATGAGTACGAGAATGGTGAACAACCCTCGAACGCGCATAGACTTACCCTCTAATCAAATTCGCTTTGTGGCGTTTTGCCACTTCCTTTCAAATGGCTTCGGGAAATTCCTAAGAGCTCCCAAAGTGTACCATTTGTAGTCTGTTTTCGTACAGAAAGCAAACCTTTTTTAGGGGTATCGGATAAAAATTTCCTTTTTCATAGCGTTTGTGCCAAAAATAGACAGGAAAATGAATTTCGATTGCCCATTCCTTTCCGCCACAAAGCCTACTCCTAGCGAAATATGTGGGATTTTTGGCTTTCGGTAGGCGGTTGGAAATTACTCATGATCCCATTCACATATGGGTTTGTGGGTTGGGTGACCAATTGGTTGGCACTCAAAATGACATTTTACCCAATCCAATTCATTGGAATCCCTCCCTATTTAGGGTGGCAAGGGATTATACCCAGAAAAGCACACAAAATGGCCAGTAAGTCTGTGGATGTGATCACAGAACGCCTTCTCAACATCAAAGAGGTTTTCCTTAAAGTAGATCCGAAAAAAGCAGAGGTTGTTTTTTTACCAGCGCTAGACTCAAGCATTCGTTATACGATAAAAGAATTTTCGGATAGTTTAGATCCAAAACTTTGGGAAATCATTCCTGACATTGTCAAAGAAGAAATTTATCATAAAGTACGAAGGGAAAGTGGGATTACCATTCGTAAGGTGATTAAAAAACTGCAAGCAGACATTGATTCCTTGTTTGATGTAAAAGCTTTGGTATTAAAAAAACTTTCTGGTAATAACGTAGGTTTGGTGGTAGAACTTTTCCAAGAAGTTGGTGCCCCAGAGTTTCGATTTATAGAACGATCTGGATTTTATTTTGGTTTTTTACTTGGCCTTGTCCAAATGGTATTTATGATTTTTTTTCCTATGGCATGGACTCTTCCCATCCAAGGAGTGATAGTTGGTTACCTAACAAATTACTTAGCACTTGAAATGATTTTTAGGCCACTGTTACCAAAAAAAATTTTGGGGCTTTGGACTTACCAGGGATTGTTTTTAAAACGACAAAATGAAGTATCTAGGTTGTATGCAAAACTTGTAAGTGAAAAAATCCTAACACCTAAAAATATACTATCAGAACTTATTTTTGGAAAAGCTTCCAAGGAAATCATCGAAATCATTCGCAAAGAAGTAAGTAGCCATGTAGATACCGTTACGTTCCTTGCTAAACCTGCTTTGTATGCGACTGGTAAAATCAATGAATTTGATTCTGCAAAAGAAAGGATTGCTGTGGCGATGGCTGATAATGCAATTGAAAATGCTTTCCATTTAGAATCGTATTTAGGGGAATCTTTACAGATTGAAACAATGATGGGAGATCGAATGTCAGCTCTTCCCCCAAAGGAATTTGAGTCCATCTTACGTTCGGCATTCCAAGAAGACGAAATGTTACTGATACTTGTGGGTGCTGCTCTCGGTGCTCTTGTTGGTTGGTTTCAAATGGTATTCATTATATGAAAAAAACAATTCTCATCACAGGTGGAAGTGGAGTCCTTGGCAAAGCTTTGATACAAAAGTTAATCCCTGATTACAAAATCATAGCGATTGGAACCAACTACGCCAATTTTCCTGAATCGATACGCCATCATCAAAATTTTAAGTTTTATGAAAGAAACTTAGCAACGATCCAAGATCCAAAAGATTTTAATCTTTCAGAATCGATTCATCTTATTCTCCACTTAGCAGCTGTTGTATCGGGTGCAAAGGTAAACGAAGAGACTTATTACCAGATTAATGTGAATGCTACAAAACACCTTGTTTCTTATGCAGTTCAAAATAAAATCCCTCACTTTGGATTTGTGAGTAGTATTTCTGTTTATGGATCCAAAGAGATCAACTTGAATCTGCAGAGTGAAAGACATGGAACCACTATCTATGCAAAAACAAAAGCTTTGGCCGAAGATTTTGTTTTCCAAAGTGGTGAAAATTATTCAGTACTGAGACTGGCAAGTATTTACGGCAAAGGAACCAAAAGTTTTGTTTCCAAACTCAAATCCTTGATGAAAAAAGGAGTGTATCCAAAAATCCCTCCCATTCGTAAAAAATCGATCTTACACATTGAGGATGCAACTGCGGCAATTTATCTTTGGACCAAACAATGTTTAGATGGAAAAAAACCAGAAAAAGTTTATGTGTTTTCCCATCCTGAATTTGTGACAATCCAAGGAGTGATCCAAACTTTCCAAGAATTGGGGATCACAAAAAAACGATTATTGCCTATTCCTGTTTCGGGTGTTTGGTCCAAACTTGTGGAACTTGTCTTTCGTTTGATGAGTTGGATCCGAAAAAAACCTTACCACGGTTCTCCCCTACAACCACTTCTCGAATCTGTGGCAATTTATGATGAGAGTTCCTGGGAAAAGATTGGAACTTTTCCAAAATCAGATTTACGAAAAGGGTTACTTGACTATCAATAATGGTAGGAGACTTAGCCGATATATTCAGTATGAAAAAGCGACTTTGCCTAGTATTTATATTATGTCTTACTATCACGGGATTGGAAGCTGCCACTTGGGTTGAAGACTCACTCGGATTTGCCTTTGAATACCCTAGAGGTTGGGCAAAGTCTGTATTACGATATACGGACACGGTTCGCATCCAAATCGCTAAATCCAACCGTGAAGCCATTTTGCAAATTGATGTGGCTCGCCGAACCAAAGATTATGACATCGATCGCTTTATTGAAGAAACAGTTGATACATTTTTAACAAAATACCCTGATCTAAAACTAGTACGCGAAAAGGTTTTGGAAAATGAAATTGCTGGGTTTGATGAATCAACTTTTGTTGTTTTGCATTATACAGAAAATAAACAAACAATCTCAAACCGTTTTTTATTCCACAGAAAAGGTGGAATGTATTATGTAATCCAGGCCAAAACTACTCGCGTTTTATTTTCTAAATATGCGAAAGACTTGGATATGGTGATGAAAAGTTTTCGCAGAGAACCTCGGGCTAAAAATCGATGGCGTAACGATAGTTTGGCGTATCTCGACCCTGTCAAAGATGAAAGACTCATACAGTATATTTCTATCACAATCCGTCCGATTGAAACTTTTCCACATGAACAAGGTATCTCTCAAAAACAGGATGATGGTTGGTTATTTTCGGTTGAAGGAAACCACAAACCGAATGGTACAGAATTTGATTCGAGACCAAAACCAAGTGACCAACACTACTCCCCAGCCGATGTCAAACCAGACACTCCAACATCCGATGATCCCGTGGTCATCCCGGACGGTTCCGGAATCTAATCTAATGACTAACAATCATCCATTTTCGAGTTAAATTTGAGAATGGATGTTGTTGCAAACTGAACTTCACCGTTCCTAATCGAATTTTGGGGCTTATCCCTTCGAAGGATTCCATTCATAAGAAAAAGACCATTTTTTCCCTTGACCGATTCGGTCATTTTTCTTTTATCGTATATTTACGATATACAATGGCCTTGAACAAAAAAACAGAATTCCCGACTCCCATCCAGAGTTTTGCCTCCTTTGCCAAACTCTTATCACATCCAGCAAGGATTGCGATTTTAGAAGTATTGGCAAAACGCCAAACTTGCGTTTGTGGGGAGCTAGTTGATGTACTGCCTCTGGCACAATCGACGGTTTCACAACACTTAAAAGAATTAAAGGAAGGTGGACTTGTAAAAGGGGAAGTTGAGGGAACAAGTTCCTGTTATTGTATCAACTGGGAAAACTTCAATCAGATGTCAGACGCACTTATTTTATCACTCAATACGATCAAAGAATTTCAACGAGAAAATGGGAGCTGTTGTTAAAATGAAAAATATTTTAATCCTATGTACAGGTAATAGTTGTAGAAGCCAAATCGCTGAAGGTTGGATGCGATTTTATGCAAAAGAGAAAGCCAATGTGTATAGTGCAGGTATCGAAACTCATGGAGTGAATCCAAAAGCGATTTCTACCATGAATGAAGTCGGAATTGATATTTCCAATCATACCTCAAACCATATCAACGAATACAAAGACATATCCTTTGATTATTTGATCACTGTATGTGATCACGCCAAAGAAAACTGTCCTTATTTTCCCAGTGATGCAAAACGATTCCATCACAACTTCAGTGATCCATCTAAAAAGATAGGAACTGAATCCGAAATCAAAGAAGCCTTCGCACAAACAAGAGAAGAAATTCGAAAGTATTGCGAAGATTTTGTAAACGAAAAATTAAACTAACGAGGAATATATGAACCAATCAATGACATGGCTTAATTTCAAAAAGAATTTGGATTTGTATCCTGAACTACAACTTACTTTTTTATACCAAAACCAAGAAAGAATCTATCCAAATTACCATATCACTGAATTTAAACTAGCCACGATCGAATCAGTTGATTGTGGAGGGAACTATGATACTTGGAAAGAAATCATATTACAAGTATTGGAGCCAAACGAAAAAATCGAAACTAGTTCAATGGAACTTAAAAAGATAAATTCAATTTTTACAAAAGTTTCTAAACAAATATCGATTCCAGATGATGCAATCCTGAGAATTGAATTTGGAAATTCCAAATCTGCAATGAGGCAATATTTTGTTTCCAATTTACAGATTGTTGGTACTGAGCTTGTTATGGAATTGGTTGATGGAAAAACAGAATGTAAGGCATCCGAAAGTTGTGGCGTCAAAAAAGATTCCAATATCTCTATTCTTAATGAAGAATTTGTGAGTGAAAAACCAATGTCAAAAAACTCATGTTGCAATAAAAAACCATCTGAAGTCAGTTTAGAAAAAGTTGGTTGTTGCTAAATGAAACATTTATCCTTCTTAGACCGATTTTTGACTATTTGGATTTTTGGCGCGATGCTCTTGGGTGTTCTCATTGGAAATTATTTTCCAAACTTTGTTGGTTTCATTTCTTCTTTAAATAGTGGTACGACAAATCTCCCGATTGCTATTGGCCTTATCCTAATGATGGTTCCACCACTTGCTAAAGTGAAATACAGAGAAATGGGAAAGGTATTTCGAGATGGAAGGTTACTTTTTCTTTCACTTCTGCTCAATTGGATTATCGGTCCAATTCTCATGTTCATTCTAGCGATTCTCTTTTTACAAAATGAACCTGAATATAGAACAGGATTGATTCTCATTGGATTGGCAAGATGTATTGCTATGGTGATTGTTTGGAATGATTTAGCAAATGGTGATAGAGAATATGGAGCTGCACTTGTTGCTTTGAATAGCATTTTCCAAGTGTTCTTTTATAGTTTTTATGCCTATTTATTCATTACCATCTTACCTCCTTACTTTGGTATCACTTCATCGAATGTCTCAATTGAAATTTCCGAGATAGCAAAAACAGTAGGAATTTACTTAGGAATTCCATTTGTGATTGGATTTTTATTACGTTTTGGATTTGAATCATTGAACAAAAAGGAATTCTATGAAACAAAATTCCTTCCTAAAATTTCGCCAATCACCTTAATTGCACTTTTGTTTACGATCATTGTGATGTTTAGTTTAAAAGGAGAAATGATTTTAGAACTAACTGAAGATGTAATACAAGTTGCCATACCATTACTCTTTTATTTTATCATCATGTTTTTCTTAAGTTTGTGGATGGGATACAAACTAGGTGTTGATTATTCAAAAAATGCAGCAGTCAGTTTTACAGCTACTGGAAACAATTTTGAACTCGCGATCGCAGTTTCAATTGGAGTTTTTGGGATTAGTAGTGGAGCAGCTTTTGTTGGAGTCATTGGTCCCCTGATTGAAGTTCCAACTTTAATACTACTTGTAAAAGTGGCTCTTGCTTTTCGGGACCGATTCTATCCAAAAATGTAAGTTAGCTCCAATTAAGACGAAGCTAATTTTTGATCCAACCAATGTCTGTATCGTTTTGTCAATTTGGACAATCGGATTTGGTCCATAATCAACCGAAACCAGGGAATTAGGTTTACATTCGGCATTTTTCCCTTTGCCAATCGTTGGAGTTGGTAACGCACCATAGCCATTGTTGCAAGACCGGTAAGAGTTTTAGATTTCCAATTGGGGATCGGCAATCTAAAACTGGATTCTTTATTTTCCTTCCATTCCATTGGTAAATTTGGATTTAAAGCCAAGGCAGTGGCAATCCCAACGAGAGACACGCCTGATTCTATGACAGACTCCGCAATTTGTTTTCTAACAATTCCACCAGTCACCATTATGGGAACAGATACTACTTTTGTCACTTCTCGTGCAAAATCCAAAAAGTAGGCTTCTCTTGCTAAGGTGGAACCATCTTTTGAAATACCTTGCATGGCAGGAGCTTCATAATTCCCACCAGAAATTTCAATAAAATCAACACCTAACTTTTGTATCATATTGATGACAGTCGTTGCATCTTCAAATTGAAATCCACCTTTCTGGAAATCACTTGAATTGATTTTTACAGATACTATAAAATTCGGTTTTACACTCTTACGAACAGATTGAATCACTTCTATTAAAAATTTTGCTCTATTTTCTAAACTTCCTCCCCAAACATCTGTTCGCTGATTCACTAAAGGAGAAAGGAATTGGCTTATCAAATACCCATGGGCAGCATGAATTTGTACGCCATCAAAACCAACTTCTTCCGCGAGTTTTGCTGTCATTACAAACCTTTGGATGGTTTCCAGAATTTCAGTTTCATCCATCGCTTTCGGTTTACCCAAAAGTTTAGAAAGATTTCCAATATCGACTGCAACTGCAGAGGGAGCCCAAACGTTACCACCTAACTTCGCCAATATTTGCCGACCTGGGTGGTTAATTTGCATAATGATTTTTCCACCTGAAGATTTAGCTTTGTTCGCCCAGGTTTTGAAACCATCTAACCTACTACCAGACTCGAGGACCACCCCACCAGGGCCTGTCAGAGACCTATGATCTACCATTACATTTCCAGTAATGATTGTCCCAACTCCACCCTTTGCCCATGCTTCATATAAATTCCATAGTGCGGAATCTGGTTCTAAATTTTCATTGGATAAATTTTCTTCCATCGCGGCTTTCACCAATCGATTCGGAAGTATGATTCCATTTGGTAATGTGAGGGTTGTAAATATTGCGGAGTTTGAATTCATCTTTTCCCTTAGACAAGAAGAAGTGATAACTAACTAAAGAAAAATTTAAGGAAGAAACGTGGGGAGGTAGAGAATGAACCTTAAGGTTATTGGTTCTTTTTTCCTTGTCGTTTGTTCTCATACATCCTCTCATCGGCCTTTGCAATTAAGGATTCCAGTTCAGCTCCATCTTCTGGGTAATGAGCAACACCAACACTTGCTCTGATTTGAAGGGTTTGGGACTTAAATAAAACTTCCCCTTCCACGATTTTCATAATATTGGATAAAAACGATAAAACTGATTCTTTTGGATCAGGACTCATTAAAATTAATCCAAATTCATCACCACCTAACCTTGCTAATATATCATGATCTTGGATTAGGTTAGAAAGCCGTTTCGCAAATTGTTCGATGTAAAAATCACCAGCTGCATGTCCAAATGTATCATTCACTTGTTTTAAACCATCCAAATCAAACATCGCAACAGTCAGTGAAATTGGATTGGATTGTAAACGAGTGATTCCTCTCCTTAAATAGTCATAAAATGCAGAACGATTGTAGATTCCAGTAAGTGTATCGTGGCTTGCAAGATAGGACATGGATTGTAATCGTTTTTCACGTTCTGCCCAACGGTAAGCATTGTGTAACACAGCTGCCATTGTTCCTGATAACATATTGAGAGTATGAAGATCGTTATCATGAAAGTATGAAGGTTTTGAACTGAATACCTTTAATACACCTAACACTTCTAAATCGAAGTATAGGGGAACTACAATCATGGATCGTAAGCCAACGACACGACAAGCTTCACGATTCACTCGGTTGTCTTCTTCTGAATCGACACAGTATAAAATTTCTTTTGATTGTAAACTGAGTCCAGAAAAACTTCCAGAAACATGTAGCCTTAATCCAATTTGATTGGAAGCAGAACCACTCGCAGCACGGTATACTAAATCATCGCCCTCAACTAATTCGAATACAGCACCTTCAGCTGAAACAAGTTCCTTGGATCGTAGTGTGATCAGATCTAATAGAAGTGGTATGTCAGGATTGGCGGCAGTGAGCTCTGTTTGAATCTTTAGTATTTTTTCTAAGGTTGACTCTGAAGGAGATGAGACCATATCGTTTCAGAGTTAGCTTTCGGAAAGGATCAATATTGATCTAGCTTATTTTTCGAATTCCTTCACCTAAACAATAATTCGCAATCGCAAGTAACACATGAAAGATATCAACGTTCAGGAAAGGTCCTGATGACCCCTTCGTACCAATCACTAATCCTGCTAATATAAACAAAACTGCTCCCACGATGCCCATCGTAGCTGCTTGGTTGTGCTTCGGAAAACGTATGATGGAACTGACAAGTACGATGACCATTGCAATTCCACCGACGACTGTCGAATAAATTGGCAAAGGAGCCAAGTAAGCAAATACCAAATACAACACAAAAAGGATTGTGATGAGTAGGAAAAAAGTTTTTTCCGAAATGGAACGAAAGGAAAAATGAAAAAATGCAAGCCCGATGAGTGGAACACCAAGACAACCAGAGAGGCCTACAAAAAAACGATAGATTGGATCGAGAGTATTGATGCCTAAAAAATGAATGGACCCAAGTCCTGCAGAGATACCTATGATCGCAAACCCATACAATGCGGAACGAGATGGGATTGATGATTTACCAAAAAAACGATACGCTACACTGAGCGAAACTAAGGACAAAAACAAATCTGATAAAAATGTGGAAAGAACCATGGTGACAGAATTAGAACCAAATTCAGAAAAGTGGCAAGTGAAAATCCTTATGTTTTCGAATTAAATTCTGGTGGTATCACTTCTTGGGACTTTCTTACAATATCCCCAATGACATCGTCAAGCTCATTAGCAGAATCTAATAAATAACCTAAACTCTTATCCTCTTCCTCTTTTGTCAAACTTCCAGTCCGAATGAGTTGGGTTAATCCCATAATCCTGGCCAATGGGCTTCTCACCACATGTGACTGTGTCCATGCAATTGATTTTAGTTTTTGGTTTTGAGTTTTGATGGCTTCTAATTGTGTTTCTTTTTCGGTTACATCATGAAAATTGTCAACGATCCCACCTATCGATTCATCTGATAACATATTGGTAAGTGTTGATTCCACATACCTCCAAGATCCATCTTTGTGTTTGGCACGAAAGGTTTCACTCGCCAAAGAACCTCCAAGAGGTAATGCTAATACATCAAATAATCTTTTTTTAAGTTTAGGGGAATCATCTGGATGCACAACATCAAACAAATTGAGACTTAATGCTTCTTTTTCCGTATAACCCATTACTTTTGTGATCGATGGAGAAACATATTTTCCTTGTCCTCTTGGACTCAGGATCATAATGACATCGGCTCCATTCTCCACTAAAACACGGAACCTTTTTTCATTTAAGATCAGTTCCTTACTCTTACGCATTAAACTGGAGATATCTTTTGAAAAACAAGCAAGGCCAGTTATTTTTTCGTCTACATTTCGTATGGGATTAAATGAAACTTCTCTATGTTCTTCTTCATGAGTGATTGGACTTATGAAATTTTCAAAAGAAGTGAAGGATTCACCAGAGAGTCCTCTTTCATAGTATTCTTTCCATTTATAATAAAATTCTTCGCCAGCAGTTTTTACTAAAACAGAATCACCTTCCTTAGCGGGGTATTGTTGTAAAAAACTGAGGACATCTAAAAAGGATTGATTCGCTGCCACCAAACAAAAGTTTGTATCGATAGACCAAATGAGATCCGATGTTCCATTGATGAGTGCTTCTTGGTTTCGTTTGATACGAATTAATTTTTCTTCATTGATCACTTTTTCAGAGATATCACGAGTTAAACTTAATACGGATGTGATTTCGCCTTTTTGGTTTGTAAGAGGAACTGCAGTACTTTCCATCCAACGATGAGTTCCTTTCATACCAATGATTCGAAAACGAGCACTTGATTTAATTCCTTTTAATGCATTTTCGTGAAGACTTTGGTAGAATCTAAGGTCAGATGGTTCAATTAATGCTTCTACTTTTTTTCCGATCGCATCCTCTGGAATTTCTGCTTCAATCATACTCAGCCCTGCTGGGTTCATTTCAATGAGGATTCCATCAGGGGAAACAACCTTTACACATTCTGGTTCTGATTGTAAAATAGAACTGAGTCGTAATTCTTGTTGTTTGAGTTGTATATAAGATTCGGTTCGGTCAGTAATGTCCTGGAATATTCCCACAATTTGAATGGGCTTACCGGAATTATCTCGAACCAATTCCGCTTGGCTGTGAATCGTTCGAACTGCGCCATTTTTTGTTACTAAGCGACATTCTAAATTGTATGGGATCCCCTTTTCGATCACATCTTCCATATGTTGTTTTGCTTTTTCTCGATCGTCGGGATGGACAGAATTGTAACCTAACTCAAGTGAGATGGGCATTTCCACTGGATCCATTTCTAAAATAACAAAAACACCTTCAGACCAATGTATGGTTTGAGTGATAAAATCAAATTCCCAATGACCCAGTTTCCCTAATGTTTCCATTTGGCGAAGGATACGAAGGTAATGATCTTCTTTTCGCGATTTTCCAGGGAATGGTTTTTTTGGGATACTTGTCACTTTGATTACCGGTCCAAATGGGACTTAGATTTTCTAATATAAGAAGTCTTAAGTCAGCCACTTTTTTACAGATTACCGAATCAGAAATAGAATTTAGGAAAAAAAGTTCATAAGAATAGTTAGATCCTGCCAGGGATCTGGAGGGTTTAGTCCTTGGTGAGTGGTAACGAACTAAGGACGGGAGCGTGAGCGCACCCCGTAAGAGCCCGCCCGGGCAGCCAAAATCTTAAAGAATTGTTTGGGAAATTTTTTTTTCAAAACAAATGGCCGTTGGATCAGTGGTCCATTTTCCAAAGGCAGGGATTTCATAAAAACCATAGTTTTTATATAACGCAATTGCTTCAGGTTGTGGAGAACCTGCACGTAAAATCATGGAAGTATAACCATCTTTTGCAGATTGTTTTTCCAACTCTACTAACAAAGATGATGCGACTTTTAATTTACGAAAACTGGGAAATACAAAAACTGAATCCAATTCACATTGTTTATCACTAAACTTGGTATAGGCGACAGATCCCATTACCGCATTTGTTCCCAACTCTTCCGCTAAAAGGAATCTACCTCTGGGTGGTAAAAAATCAGAGAATACCATTGGGTTTGGTGCTTGGAAGCCATATCGATTTTGGATTTCTAACCAAAGTTGGTCCATACAAGATTGGGATTTTGAATCATGTGTGACTATCCATCGGAAGTTCATATTTGGTTCCTTCATTACCAAAAGATGAACTTTTAAAAATAGAAATTTGCAAATTCAATTTTTCGCTGGAGGAATTCGGCAGGAGGTGTAAGAGGGAGTCATTGGGTGGCGGGTGGACGCACCCCACCCAATCAGGGCGGGGATACCTACATCCAAACTGTACCACCCCAAAAAAAAAGCCCCCATCTCTGGAGGCTCCCTTTCAACAGAATTTCGGTTCGAAACTCTTAGTCTTTTTTCGAAGCTGCTTCTTTGATTACATAAGCTGCAATTTCGTTCTTTTGGATTTGAGTTGTTCCTTCGAAAATTGTGAGGATTTTTGAATCTCTCATTAGCTTCTCAACAGGATACTCTTTTGTATATCCGTATCCACCAAAAATTTGAACTGCATCAGTTGCACACTGAACAGCACACTCAGATGCGTATGCTTTTGCAATTGCAGAGTATTTTGGAAGGTTAGGGTCATTTGCGTCAGAAAGACGAGCTGCTTTGTAAGTGATTTCTCTTGCAGTTTCAACTTTGATAGACATATCAGCTAACATGTGTTGTACTGCTTGGAAAGTTCCGATTTTCACACCGAACTGCTCTCTTTCACGAGCATAACGTGCTGCGTGGTCAAGTGCTGCTTGCGCCACACCCACACCCATTACTGCTACAAATGGACGAGAAGCATTCAATGTTTGGAGTGCGTAAACGAAACCTAGGTTTTCTTTTCCTACTAATTGTTCTTCGCTCACTTCACAATCTTCAAAAATAACTTGGTGTGTAGAAGATGCACGGATTCCGAGTTTATCTTCTTTTTTACCGACTGTAAGACCTTTTGTATTACGTGGCACATAGAAACAAGAAACTCCACGTGTTCCACGGTTTTTATCAGTATAAGCAAATACAGTAAATGCTTGGGCATCAGATGCACCAGTGATCCATTGTTTTGCACCGTTGATGACCCATTTGTCACCTTTTTTCTCGGCACGAGTGGTCATTCCTGGAACGTCAGATCCAGCACCTGGTTCTGATAAACAGAAAGAAACTCCGAACTTACCGTCCGCAATTTCAGGGAGCCATTTCAATTTTTGTTCGTGAGTGGCACCTTTGAGGATAGGAAGGATTCCAAGACCAGTGTAAGCAAATCCTAGAGCGATTCCAAGGCAACCACGAGACAATTCCTCGATGGCCAAACACTGCTCAATGGCTCCAAGTCCCCATCCACCGTATTCTTCTGGAATCACAAGACCGTTGATTCCAAGTTCGGAACGCATTTTGTTGATGAGTTCAGTTGGGTGTTGGTTTTTTTCATCCCAGTGCAAGGCTACTTCATGCGGGATTTCTTTTTTGACGAAGTTACGAACTAAATCTCTGATTTCAAGTTGTTGCTCTGTGAATTGGCTATACATTCCGGGATGTTCCTTCTAAGAATGGGGTATTTACTACCTTTTTTCGTACGACCCTTCCTGTGCCAAGGGTTTTTCTCTCTTTACAAGAAAGCAAATACACTGTAAAATTTTCCATTTGTATGGCTAAATCGTGTTCTTTATTCCACAACCTGAGACAGATCACTTCTGTCCTCCTTATCACAATCACCTTTGCAATTGTTTCTTGCGCAGGACGACCCAATTACCAGTCGAAAGCAAACTTAAGTTATGCGAACTTTGAAGTATACTTCCAAGAAAAGTTAAACGAAAGTAAACGCAAAAACCACAGACCTGGAAACGAAGAACGTTATATCAGTTTTGGGAAAAAAACACCTCTCGCATTTTTATACATCCATGGATTTGGTGCGTCTCGTGCAGAAGGTGAAGATGTAATGGAAAAATTGGCGAAAAAGTATAAGGCCAATACATACTTACTCAGGCTACCAGGTCATGGAACAAATAAAGAAGACCAAAGAGACCAAAATTTTAACAACTACTTGGATGCGTCACGTGAAGCATTGTATATGATGCAATCACAAGGAGACAAAGTGATTGTATTTGGAAGTTCTATGGGCGGACTACTTGCAACTTGGCTGGCATCTGAATACCCGGAAGAAGTGGACGGACTTGTACTTGCCAATCCCTTTTATGCACCTGTGGATGGAAGTTTAAATATACTTAACTATCCTGGAGGACTTAGTTTCATCCATTTACTAAAAGGAAAGGTAAGAGCTTCATCACATAACAATCCTAAAGTGCTTCCAGAAAGAAACAACTATTGGTATCCGGAACAATACTTTGCTGCACTAGTGGGAGTAAACGATCTCAAAAATTACGCAGCAGTACCCGATGTATTTCGAAAGGTAACTTCTCCCGCATTATTATTGTATTATTACAAAAATGAAAAAGAACAAGACCCAACAGCAAGTGTTCCCAAAATGTTGGAAGGTTATGCCAACTTTGGTTTAGAAAAAACACCAAATCCTCTCAATAAAAAAGTCGCAGTTGAAAACGGAATGCATGTTCTTATGTCTAAATGGGTGATCACTGATAAAGTATTCATCGAAGCTCAAATAGATGTTTGGTTAAAAGAATTACTGAAAACCAAATAAGTCTGAGAACATTTTAAAAAGTAGATCGCGGATGCAAATTCGAAGGAGTTTCCCATGAACCAGAGTAAAGAAAAAATTGCACTTGTGACAGGTGCCAACCGAGGGATTGGGAAACAAATCTCCATTGATTTGGCAAAACAAGGAATCTATGTTCTCATTGCTTCCAGGAACGTTTCTGATGCAGAAGATACTTTAAAACACGTAAAATCGTTTGGCAAAGGAGAGATCATCTCTCTCGATGTTTCCAAAGAACAGAGTATCAATGAAGTTTACGATATCATCACTGGGAGTTTTGGTCGTCTGGATATCTTAATCAATAATGCAGGGATATTTACAGACCCAGGTTCCTTTTTTGAAACCACTTCAGAAGACTTACACCGCACCTTAATGGTAAATCTATTTGGACCATTTCGATTGATCCAAGTTTTTTTACCGATGATGATCCAAAACAATTATGGTCGTATTGTCAATGTTAGCTCTGGAATGGGACAACTATCTGATATGGGAGGTGGTTATCCTGCGTATCGGATCTCCAAAACGGCCATCAATGCTTTGACAAACCTTTCCAGTACAGAAGGTGTTGGAAAAAATATCAAAATCAATTCCGTATGCCCTGGTTGGGTGAAAACCGATATGGGTGGTGCCAATGCTACAAGGCCAGTGGAAAAAGGTGCTGAAACCATAGTATGGGCAGCCACTCTTCCCGATAACGGTCCTACGGGGAAATTCTTCCGAGATAAAAAAGAAATACCTTGGTAAAAACGAACCAAGGGATTCCCAATGCCTTGGTTTTTAGTAACAGAAGTTTTTCCCTACTGAATCGTTGCAAGGTATTTGTCCAACTCCAAATAACATTCTGCCATCCCATCTGCGGCACCCGATTCCACCATCATTTTACAAATGTCAGGTGAAGCGTATCGACAGACATGTGTCATCAGAGTTCGTTTTCCTTCTGTTGTGAATGTGCGTGATTCGAAAGTGGCATTTGGATCTTCCGGAGCATTTGCATCAAATGTTGCCATATCCATAATGTAATTTTCTGTGTTGGCGAGGGTTTCTGGAACGACAACCTCCCGAAAGGTTCCATACACACCTGATTTGTTTCCCTTCTCATCTGCATAAAGATAAAGGTATTTCCCACCTACTCTTAGGTCTTGTTCACAAGTATCGAGAACCATACCTTCCGGTCCAATGAGCCATCTTCGCATTAACTCAGGTTTGGTGTGACAATCAAAAACCAATTCTCTAGGTGCATCGAAATAACGTTGAAATACAACCTCATTGTCACCATTTCGAATCATCTTCACTTCATTTTTTTTTGAATTCATTTTTTCTTCACCCCTTTTGGTTGTATTCTTTGTAATTCGTCCAATAACCCGTCGAGTGCCTGGTACCGTGTTTCCCAAATTTGGCGGTATTTCTCCATCCAATCCACAGCTTCTTTGAGAGGAGCAGTTTGTAACCTACGTGGTCTTTCCTGAGCCCTTCTCGTTGTAGTAATGAGCCCTGCTTCCTCTAAAATCTTAAGGTGTTTCGAAATGGCTGGTTGGCTCATTTGAAACGGTTTTGTGAGTTCCATCACCGTTAGGTCTTTTTTTGCCAGATGCATCAAAATGGCCCTTCTTGTGGGGTCAGCCAGTGCGGAAAATGTTGCGTCCAGAGTTTGCATATCTAATTAGTTATATAAATATTTGGTTATATAATATTTAAATGTCAAACTCCTTTTTAAGGAGAAAATGAAAAAATTGACGATCTTAAAATATTTTTTCCGATTGAGTGACTCAGAAATTCCGTTTATTGATTCTGAATTTTTTCATCCAAATGATTAAATTTAGAAAACGGTGGGATCTTATTCTTTTCTATTGAATTTGAAAGTCCGATTCCCATTAATTCAAATATCCTTTGAATGATTTCAGATGATTGAATGTTTTGTTCACCGAATCCATAAAAACCAAACAATCCTATTCGCTGATTGTGAACTTGAAGGGGAAATTCCATAAGGCAAGAAACTCCAAGTAAACCCAAATGTTCTTGTACCAATTGAGAAGTTTCAACTGATAGATTTTTGATAATCCTAGCGTTACCTGAAGAATTGAAAATGGAAAAATTGAATTCAACATCTGAAAACTTTTGGCCTTCATAGATTCCATGAACGTTTCCCTCTATGAAACTATACTCCCAGCCATCCCCTATTTTTGTTGCAATCAGCCCTAAAGGTAATCCAAAAAGTTTGATACCAGCCTGTAGATAATTCCGGCAAATTTTAACAATATCATCTGTTTGATAGGAAAGTAACCTATATAATTCACCTAGAGATTGTTTTACAAAGGAGCAATTATTTAATGATTCCGAAATAAATTTTTCATTTTTGTATCGAATTAATTCTAAACTCAACTTATCCGCAAGTACATCGATCAGCTTTAAATTCTTAAATTTATGTTTAAATTTATTTTCTGCAATCATCCCAATGACTCCAATCACTGTGCCGATGTCCGATCGAATAGGATATCCCAAATAGATTGTAGATGATTTATTAAAGTTGTTTATACGAAGTGACTTAAAAAGAAAATCATCTTCTAATAGATTGATTTCAAAAATCATATTTGAATCAATCACATTCGAACATGGGAGTTGAGATTTAGGTATCGTTTTTGGAAAATCTAAATCTTCTGAACCATGTATAGCAAGCAAGTGAAAGGAGTGTGTATCTGGTTGGTATTCTAAAATCCAAGTAACAAATATTTCTGGAATTTTGGCTATTGTTTGGACAGTTTGTTCCCAAATCTTTTCCCTATGCAAAGAGTTACTATGGAATTGTAAATCATCCGTAAGGTCCGCATTAAATGAACCACCAGAAAAATATTGGTTTGGAGTTAATTCAGAAAGCATACAATGTCCCTCTATTACCAACTCCAACAAAACGATTTTGGCAGACTATAACCAAACCCTAAACAATAGGAGTTTTGTTTCTTAAATCATCCAATATATTTCCCGTTCGTAGAATCCAATGTTTTAGGCGACTTCTTTACCTCTTGCCACTTCCAAAATGGCAAACCAATCCACTCTAGAAAGCGGATAAGTAAAACATGCAGCAGCAGATTTGATCCGTTCCAAATCATTGGTTCCTAAAATGGGAATCATTCCAGCAGGGTGATTCAAAAACCATGAGTATAGTACTTGGTCGATACTTGCGCCATGTCGTTTTGCAATTTCCTGCAATTTGATTGAGGTTTTGATTTCCGTTTCCGTTTTCGGTGAAAATATTTTTCCACCAGCAGTAGGAGACCATACCATAGGATGGATGCCAGATTCAATCATTTGGTCAAAGGTTCCATCAAACATAGGTTCAGTGTGAAATAGATGAAACTCCACCTGGTTTGTGAAAAGAGGACGTTTGTATTTCGATTGGACCATTTGGAATTGTGAAGGAGTAAAATTAGATACTCCAAAATGTTTGACCTTACCTTCCAGAGCCAGTGCATCAAAAACCTCTGCCATTTCAGTTGGATCCATGAGTGGATCAGGCCTGTGAATGAGAACCACATCCAATGAATCAACTTGCAGTTTCCGCAATGAACGTTCCACCGAATAACGTATATGTTCTTTAGATGTATTATAATGTTTTGTTGGATATTTGGCACCTGGAATTTGTATCCCACACTTGGTGATGATTTTGATTTTATTCTTTAGGTTTGGGTATTTTTTTAGAACCTTCCCAAAACGTTCTTCATTTTCAAAATCTCCATAAATATCTGCATGGTCGAACGTATCAATCCCAAGTTCTAAACATAAATTGATCTTTTCATAAATTCGATCTCCGCCAAATCCATGTTTGTCTTCATGTAACCTCCAAATTCCATATACCAAACGAGAAATGGATAAATTGTGTTTTGGAAAATGAATCTGTGGAACCATTATTTTCTTTCTCCTGTTGTCAGAGGTGTGACAGGAATACCCTTGGGTTTCCTTCCTTGTGCTTCTGCAAAATTCACTGTTTTTAATTTTGGTAACACTTTGTTCGCGAATAGTTTTGATTCCTCTATGAGTGGATAACCGGAAAAAATAAATGCGCGGATTCCCATCTGGATGTACCTTTGGATTTTTTCATACACTTGTTCGGGTGTTCCCACAATCGCAGAACCACAACCAGATCGTGCTAGTCCAATCCCTGACCATATCATAGGTTCAATGAACAAATCTGAATCAGCGGACTTACGAAGTTCATCTTGGCGCAAAACACCTGCAGAATTGGAATCAAGTGCTCTATGTTTGATATCACTAGCTCTTTCCATATTCAATTTTGATAACAGACTTTTAGCGGCATCTTTTGCTTCCTTTTCAGTGTCCCTCACAATCAAATGGATCCGTAAACCAAAATCAATTTTACGCCCAAAACTAACTGCACGCTCACTTAAGTCTTTCATCGTATCAGCAAGTCTTTCTTCCGTTTCAGGCCACATCAAAAACACATCACAAAACTCAGCACATAATGCTCGTGCATCTTCTGAAATCCCACCAAAGTAAAGTAAGGGACCACCATTTGTTTGGTAAGACTTCACTGGATCAGCAGATAAATCCAATTGGTAATGTTTTCCTTGGAAGTTGATGTGATCTCTTGTCCAACCTTGTTGTAAGATTTGGATCACTTCTTTTGAAATTTCATATCTCGTTTTGGAATCGCGGACAGTACCAGGTAAGTCAGAAGAGATGATGTTGATATTAAGCCTTCCCTTTAGCATATGATCCAAAGTGGAAAGGGTTCTTGCAAGCATGGGAGGATGGATTTCCCCACACCGAATCGCTGTTAGGAGAGAAATTTGTTTTGTAAACTGAGAGGCCGCAGCAGCAAATGTTAATGTATCTTGTCCTGTTTGGTAAGAGGAAGGTAATAGAATATTTTGATACCCCAACTCATCTGCTATGCGGATGATGTCGGCACAATGTTCGAAACTAGAACGTAAGTTCCCATCAGGAACTCCTAAAAATTCATAATCTCCATTGCATAGGTCACAAAACCAGGCAACTTCCACAGAAGTGTCTTCGGATCGAATGGCGGGTGCTTTGGGAATCGGATTCATTGTTGCCAATAGAAACCGAGATACCAAGAAACGACAAGAGGGATTTCAAAAAATCTATCGCTTGCATTATTTTTAGAAACAATCGATTCTGGCGGTTCTATTCCCGTCTATGATCACAACAATTGATATCTTTTTCTTTGGGTTTACCTTCCTACTTGTGCTCGGGATTGGTATGGTTGCAGGGAGAAAAGAGTCCTCATCAAAGGATTATTTTCTCGGTGGAAGAAGCCTACCCTGGTGGGGGATTGCGGGTTCTCTATTTGGCACCAATATTTCAGCTAACCATTTGGTCGGGATGCTCGGCATCGGTTTTTCTGTTGGGTTCGCTCAAAGCCATTATGAATTTGGTTCCATTCCGGCAATTGTACTTTTGGCCTTTGTATTTTTACCACTCTTCCGAAGGAAAAAGTTTTTTACTCTTTCTCAATTTTTGCAGGATAAGTTTGGAAAAGAAACTGGAAAGATCTACTCAGCAATCTCACTCATTCTCATTACCATACAACTGACTGGTGCTTTGTACATCGGAGCTCGTAGTTTTTTACCATTTTTACAAAACCTGGGTCTGTCGGTTACTTACACGGAACTTGTCATTTGGATTGCATTTACTTCTACCATCTACACTTGGTTTGGTGGACTAAAATCAGTAGTATACACAGATGTCATCCAAACCTTTTTAATTTTAGCATCTGGGATTGTACTCGCCTATCTTTCGATTTCAAGACCTGAAGTTGGTGGTTTACTTGAACTTTTTGCAAAAGAAGAAGGTAGAATGGACGGACTCAGTAAAATGAATTTATACTTACCTCCAAACCACCCTACACTTCCTTGGACTGGTGCACTGAGTGGGTTATTTATATTGCATACCTTTTATTGGAATACGAATCAATACGTCGTACAAAGGACATTAGGTGGAAAATCACTAAGAGAAGCGCGTTATGGGATATTGGTGGGTGGGCTATTAAAACTCACAGTTCCTTTTTTTTCGATCTTAACTGGGATTGCTGCGTATCAAATTTGGTTTTCTCTAGGAGAAACGACAAATATAGCTCCTGATGAAGCTTTTTCCAAATTGGTTGTATTGGTTGTTCCCGTAGGTTACGGACTCATCGGAGTCATCCTTGCAGGATTATTGGGAGCAATCTTTTCGAGCATTGATTCCATGTTACATTCAGCAGCAACATTATTCACCATTGATTTTTACAAACCCCTCTTTGAAAAAAACGGGAAATCACTTTCTGATGAAAGACAAATGAAATCGGGAAGAATGTTTCTCTTATTATTTTCTTTTTTGGTAACAGTGTTTGCAATCGTTCTCATTGATCCCAATTCTAAGAAAAATTTCTTTATTGAGTTATCCAATCAAAGTTCTCACTTCACACCTGCTCTACTTGTTGTTTTTTTACTTGGAATTTTTAATGTTAAAATCAACACCAAAGCAATCTGCGGGACAATCCTTCTCACTCCTTTCCTTTCCCTATTAAGCCCCTATCTATATACAAACTATGCACCTATTTTCATTAAACTTACGTTTGGTGAAGAATTGAATTTTTTGCACCGAGTCTTTCTGATCTTTCACTTTGCTTTTTTTCTACTGGCTCTCGTCGCATACTTTCAATACAAAAAGAATCATAATGAAAATTCACTCCATGGACTTTTTAACTTCAATTCATTGAATCAAAACCAACAAAAACAAAATCGGTATTTGAATTTAAATGGTTTTTTCATATTTTTCATCCTATTTTTTCTCCTTATTGTTTTACGAGTCCAATTCCCAAATCATAAATTCCTAATTGCGATATTCGGATTTTTACATTTTTTTATCTTTTCTTCAATACTTACCTATCGTAAAAAATCACCAAAACAAAACCTCATTTCTGTATTTCACAAACGAGATGAGTGGTTGTATGGAATTTTACTAGGTTTGACATTCTTCTTTTATTTATGGTTCTAGAAAAATAGAAAACACAATCTAACAGCTGCAAGTAAAAAGGAATTGCCAAACGAAACAAAGAAGTTTTCATTAGGAATGGAGACTCATCATTCACAATGTTTGTATTTGAAAAAGCAAATCAGAAATTTCGATTCCCAATTATCACTTTCTGCTTAATAGTCATCACTCTATGTACTCAGTTTTTAGATACAAATAACACTTATGCGTTTACTCCCAAAAAAGAATTTGGTTTTAGTTTATTCTCTTCTTTCTTTTTTAATTCTTCCTTCGTGGAATGGACAACAAATGCCATCTACTTGTACATGTTTGCTGACAATATTGAAGATGTAATCGGCCCTCTCAATTTTTTCTTTTTATTTATGTTCTTTGGAATCCTTACAAATCTCACTTACTTTTTATTCCACATGAACTCCATCGTACCTGTTGTGGGAACTTCTGGTGTGATTTCAGGCTTTTTAGGAATGTATTTTGTGTTTTTTCCCAAAGTAAAAAGTACAATGGTATTTGAAAAAATAGCATTCAATGATTTACCCATCTACTTTAGTTTGAGCATCTGGATTCTCATCCAAGGATACTTGTATTTGGTAGAACTCCATACTGAAATCCGAAGTGCCTATGCGGGCCAAGTAGTGGCTTTTTTCTTTGGAATGATCCTTGCAAATGGATTTGTCCACCACAAGTATCTAGATAGACTGGAACATAATTTAAGATTAACTACATTCCAAAACAAAACGGTTCTTTGCCCTTCTTGTAACCACCCGATCCCTGCCAAAAAATATGGAAGATTCCATTGTAACGTTTGCCAAACCAATTTTTTCTTTGATCGAAATGGAAAAAAATTCCTTCCATAACGATAAAAAATCATGTACACCACTCAGATTTCTTGTTCTATCAATTTTTTACATCGACAATTACTTAGTGTTTCAGTAAAATTCTCCCTTACCATTCATGGAGACTAAAGAATGAAACGAATCGCAACTTTGTTACTCTTATCGATTTTAACCTTACAACCAATTTTATCGGAAGACAAACCCTTACCACCAGGTCCACCTAAAGAAGGTTATTATATTATTACTTATAAAAATTACTCCGTAAATTTAGAAATACAAGTGAATGGATATGATGTGCGGAGTGGTTTATCCAATGAGGATTCATCAGGACAAGCTGATATTAACTATTGGATCTTACCTAGCGATAATAAAATTAGAATCCGATTCTCAGAACGAAAACAAAATAAAAAACAAACCTCAGGATTACCAAGTGAAGCTGAGGTAAAACTCATCATTGGTCAGAAAGGCCAGTTCCCTGATGAAGGTGTTTTATTAGAAAAAGTCGAACACAACCAATCAAATCCAAAACAAATGGGTTTATGGATCGAAATTCCGTTTCAAACCCCCTTCTCGCCACCAAGTGAGTTGTGGAAACAAGCAGAAAGTTTAAATCTATCAAAAGAATTGGAGGATTCCGCTATTTCTTTTTTAAAAGACTTCACTCAAGTGCTCAATACAAAAGATGCAAAAAAGATTTTGTCTGCGACTTCCTTTCGAGCAAAAGATACATCGGAAGTTAGATACTATCCTTATAATGAAGCCGATGAATTAAAATCAATCCAAGGAATGACAAAATCTATCGGATCCACATGGAAACTCAATCCATCTGAAATTCGGTTTAAATTACTCTGTAACAATCAAATTCTTGAAATTACAAATAAAAAAGGAGATCCGATTATCACTTCCAAAAAAGGTGCAGCAATTCCCGTTTATTTAAGTCGGATTGCAGGGAAATGGGTTATTGTTCGTTAGTATCTTTTTTCCATGAATGATAAATGACTTGAAATTAGAACAAACCCACAAAGAACTATCAAGGGAGAAAAGTATTTCTCCCTCAGAATATGAAAAACAATCACTTAAGTATCGTGATCCCTTGTTATCGAGAATTGAATCGATTACCAAACTATATCGAAACTTTGATCAATCATTTTCAATTTCATCCGAATATTGATTTTATCATCGTTGATGATGGTAGTCCAACAAGTGAATTTCATAAACTACAAAAAAAATTAGAGCTATTTTTATCCAATCCAAAGTTGCAACTTTTTCATTATGAGATCAATTTAGGAAAAGGCGGTGCCATATCATTTGGACTCTCTAAATCAAAAGGGAATTATTTAGGATTTATTGATGCTGATGGAGCAACTCCTGCTTACGAAGTGGAGAGAATCTGGAATTACATAAACAATCATAAAGAAGTAGACTTGGTAATCGGATCACGGATCCCAATGTTAGGCCGAAAAGTATCAAAATCATTCTATAGACACATTGCAAATCGGATGTTTTCGTTCTACTTTAATCAAATTTTCAAAATTCAAATTTATGACCCACAATGTGGATGTAAAATATTCAAAAAATCAATTTACGAAGAATTAAAGCCAAAAATTACCGACTTACGCTGGTTATGGGATACTCAATTACTTGTTTTATTTTATAGAAATCAATTCAAGATATCCGAATTTCCTATCGATTGGAATCAAATTCCTGAATCTAAATTCAGCTTCTTTAAAGACAGTTTAGCAGTATTGTATTCGCTTTGGAAATATAGAAATATTAGATAATAATACACCAAAAAAAATGACTAGTTCGATTCACGAACTGATTTTTTCTTCTCCGAAATCGCATAAATTTTTTTCGGAGAGCTGATTCCTTTCAATTTATGTTCGCCTAATTCTTCCCACCTAACCGGAATTTGTTTAGCTAAATTTTCGGAGGCAAGGACTGCTTTTCCTAACTCACCACACATTCCGGCGATTCGACTCGTCAAATTAACAGCTTCTCCAATCACAGTAAAATCCAAACGATCCATAGATCCGATATTTCCATACAAGATTTCACCAGAATGCAAACCGACACCATGATGGATTGAAATTTTACCCTCTTTTTCTCTTTCTTGGTTTAATTGCGTTAACAATTCACCTAACTTACGAATTGCGAGTAACACTTTTTTGCCTACAACCAATTTGTTTTTCTCATTGTAGGGAAATACTGCAAGGACACCATCCCCTAACAACTTTAACACTTCTCCCCCAAATCTTTCAATTTGAGGAATCGCTACACCAAAATAATCATTTAATAACTTGATAACTTCTTCAGGTGGAAGGGTTTCACTTATGCCAGAATAATTTCGAATATCTGAAAACCAAATTACTGATTGTATATTCTCTAACTCACCTAAATAGATTTTACCAGAGTATACCGTTGAACCAGTTCTTTTCCCTAAATAAATACTGAGTAAGGATTCTGTGAGCTCTGATTGGATAAAAGTCCACCATTTCAGTGCAATCAGGTTTAAAGATTTTGTTAAAAAATCTACTTCTGTTTCATTAAATCCATTTGGTTTTTTCGTTAATAAACTTAAGAAAGCATAACTATTCCCTTTTTGGATGACAGGAACGGCAAGATACCCGGTTCCGCCCAATGGTGCTAATTCTTCCAATATAGGATACGGATATTCTCCTTTTTTCTCGGGATCAAACTGATAATAATAAGTTTTTTTGGCAGTTAAAACATAATGAATGGGACTTGCTGTAAATTGAGAAGACTGAATAGAACCTAATCTAAATTTGGTGACCCGAATAGAAGAATCTGGAAATTCGTAAAACAAACTCGAATGGAATAAAGAATTCACCTGAACATCAAATAGTTCTTTTTGAGAATTTGGTGCCCAAAGATAAGCCAACGTCTCTACTTGAGGGTGTAAAGTTTTTGTTCCCATATTCCCTCTCATGATATCAAAACCTAAAGATTGTAAGTATTGAATATAAGAATGGAATAAAACAGCGGGAGAATCAATTTTGGGAAGTTCTACCAAATACCAATCCATAAAACTATCGAGTAAAGACTTGGATTCGTTTGTCATGGAATGTTTATTGGATAAGGAAAAAGAAAGAAGGCAAGAAAATAAAGAAAATCACCCTGCCAAAAGACAGGGTGAATTGTTTTGTTTATTTGAGTTTAGCATCCAAACGTTTTTGTACAGCTTCCATGAATTGGAACGTATCCAATTCTGTCTTTTTTGCTGCCGTTGAAAGAGAAAGTAGATCTTTTGTCATTTCTCCCCCTTCAATTGTTTCGATGATTGCCTCTTCTAATTTGTGAGCAAAATTCACTACATCTGGAGTTCCGTCGAGTTCTCCACGTTTTGCAAGTGCACCTGTCCAAGCAAAAATAGATGCTACTGAGTTTGTAGAAGTAGTTTCCCCTTTTTGGTACTTACGGTAGTGACGTGTCACAGTTCCGTGAGCTGCTTCGTATTCGTATTTTCCATCTGGAGATACAAGAACAGAAGTCATAAGTCCAAGAGATCCAAAACCAGAAGCAACCATATCACTCATCACGTCACCATCATAGTTCATGAGAGCCCAAAGTTGACCACCCTCGTTTTTCATGATTTGTGCAACTGCATCATCAATGAGGTAATAACTGTATGTGATACCTGCAGCTTTCATTGCAGATTCTTGTTCTTTTGCCATCGTATCAAAGATATCACGGAAACGAGCATGGTATTTTTTTGAAATGGTATCTTTTGTCGCAAACCAGATGCTGATTTTTTCAGATAATGCATATGTGAAACATGCTTTTGCAAAAGACTTAATAGACTCATCCAAGTTGTGCATTGCAAGAGCCACACCTGCACCTTTAAATTCATTTACTAACAGTCTTTGTTTTTCTTTTCCAGATGCGTCTGTATAAACGAGTTCTACTTTTCCTGGACCATCTACAAGAATCTCTACATCACGATAGATGTCACCGTATGCATGACGACCAATCGCGATTGGTTTTTTCCAAGAATTAACAGCCGCTGGAATGTTTTTGATAATGATTGGTTTACGAAATACAGTTCCATCTAAAATTGCACGGATTGTTCCGTTAGGTGATTTCCACTCTTGTTTTAAATTGTATTCTTTTACCCGGTCAGCATTTGGAGTGATTGTCGCACACTTCACACCAACACCGTGTTTTTTGATTGCATTAGCAGAATCAACAGTTACTTGGTCATCCGTTTTATCACGATATTCTACACCGAGATCATAATACTCTAATGTAATATCTAAGTAAGGGTGAATGAAACGATCTTTGATTTCTTTCCAGATGATTCTTGTCATTTCATCGCCGTCTAACTCGACTAACGGTGTTTTTACTTTAATTTTTCCCATTGATTTCTCCTAAACTCATACTATTTTAACTTAAAAATTATAAGACTTAATTTGAACTGCCTAAATAACGATTCCAAATATAATGACAGAACTCTGTCGAATTATTGATCGCTCCTGAAATGGTATGGATTCCAGTGAAGGATGTATATCTTTTTCTATATGCGTCCGATTCAGAAACAAGAGAAAGTTTCGCTTCTAATTGGAGTAAAACTTCTTTCCAGGATTCACAATGTTCGACTACAAAAGGATCATTTGCATTAATTTTTAATTGGTTGGCTTCCGTAATGTGAATTTCCCAAAAATGACTTGGAAATGCAGGAGGAGTATAACGATCACGTATGGTTTCCAAATCCTTTTCGATTTCCTGGTCTTTGAAACTATGGAAAAAGAAAAAGCTACTGAGTTTGAGTGAGATGGGCAAATAAAACCGAAAGGTTTTGTCATAGGATACCATTTGGTTTAACACCCAAAGGGGTGATTTTCCGGTTTTCCCTTTTTCTTGGAAGGATTTGGCATTCATTTTAGCCAATTCATCAAAACAGTATTGGGCGAACCGAAGTTTCTCTTTCCAGAATATTTCTAAGATCTCCGTGACCATGTCTGTTTCGTTCATCTTGGATAGGGGAAAGTATTTTTCAAGTGAGAATCCGTTTTTGAGAACCAAGTCACTCTCTCGTTTACCTCCCTTTGGTATGAATGACAATGATTTATCCTGGCATGAATTGGTTTCGAAAAAGGAAGAGTTTTTACATATCCTTAGGATTTTAAACCATTATTACGAAATGAGAGGGGAAACCAAATCCAAACAATTTGGATTTAGGCGACTTCTTGCCGATTCTGATCCAAACTCTGTCCAAATCTTTTTTGCAAAGATAGGCCCGTTTGAATACCAAGTAGCTTGCCGCATTTTACCCCATGAGGAAACGGAAACCTGGATCCATGTGGATGGCATAGCCGAGGAAAGGGAGCGCTTACGACAAATTGGAAATACAGAACACCCAGTGTTCTCTTTAGTGTGTTTGGGTGATCTCTATTCGATCTCCGTTCCGACTCTTTTATCCATTTAAAGGAAATCCCCAAGAAAAACCTTGCTTCTTTTTTCAGGCCCATTTAGTCTTTGGCGGTGCGATGGAAGAGTAACATTGGTAACCTCCTATTGATTGTTTTGGTTTTTGTAAGTGTATCCCAAAACCTTTCTGCTGAAGATTTTAAAACACAACACTACCCTGAAGAAGGTTATCTGCAAGGTTGGAATTTTACCTTTCGAAATGAAAAGTACAATCTCTTTGCAACTTTTCTTGTGAGTAATTTTGGTCCTGGTTCCTTAAACAATGGAATCTCATTACTGTTAAAAACCAAAGAACAACCTGTCTTTTATTCCACTCGCGAATTTGATGCAGAAGACTATGAATTTAAAAAAGGACAGTTTTACCAACGAAGTGGTGAAAACTGGATGGAATATAAAAACGGAGTGTATTCGTTTTATATGAACTATGGTGATTGGGAAATCAAACTGGATTACAAACCACGTAGAGGCAATGTTCCCATTTCCAAAGGAAAATTTCCTTTAATGGAAAAAGGAAAATTCGTACAAGCTGACATCCCTTTTTCCTATTCTACAGTCACGGGAACCATTCGCTACAAAGATGTAACAGAAGAAGTAAAAGGTGTAGGTGGACTCGAACATATCCTTACCAATGAAGCAGTTTATCAATTTTCCAAAAAATGGGAACTGGTACGTTCCCAAACGAAAGACAATTATCGAATTTTTACAGGTGGTTTTATTGGAAATTCTAATTTCCCAGGTGAATTTTTCCGTAGAGTTGCTGTTCTCAATCCATCAGGAAATTTAATCTTAGAAGGAACAGTTGAGAGGGTAGAAGTTTTAGAATGGGAAAAAGAACCTACTTCCGGTTATACGATCCCAAAATCGGAAATTTTATACTTCCAAAATGAAACTTGTAAATTGAATGTAAAACGAACTCGTCCCATCGCAACCATGAGTGCCTTGGAAAATATTTCTTCTTTTTTACGATTTTTCATCCAATTGTTTTTTGCAAAACCCTACCAAATCCATTGGTTAGCAGAACTTAAATTAGAATGCCCTGAATATTCAGGGGAAGCAAAAGGTTACCATTCCAATTATTTGATTAACGAGTGATTGTCTGTAGCAAGTCTTATAAAATAAACTTTTGGCCTTCATGTGCAATGTGTACTTGCATCCCACCTGGTTTTAATAAACGTGCTTCATCTAAGATGATCCTTGCCACTTCATGGTCAGTATGGTCAGGTTCATGGTGAGTTAAAACCACAGATCGGATTTCCATCATTTCTGCGAATTCAACAGCCTTGCTGACTGCAGTATGCCCCCAACCTATTTTTTTCTCCGCTTCAGAAGTGCTATACTGTGCATCGATGATGATAAGATCTGCGCCAGCAATTTGGGGTTTCATCTTTAATAAATGTTCTCTATCTTCTTCACGGTATTCAACATCCGTACAAAATAAAAATATTTTATTCCCTTCTCTAATCCTGTAACCTGTACACGAACCTGGATGGCGAAGCCCAAAAGGAATGATTTTTAGACCACCTAACATATAGGATTCAAATTCTTTCCATAGATGGAAATGTTTTTTAGAAGCCATCTGTTGGAAGGTGACAGGAAAGTTTTCTGGGTGTTGTTGTCTTTCCAAACGTTCTTCTAAATTGGGTATACAAGAATAAAAATGAATGTTAACTGAAGGAGAATAACCTGGTTTGAAAAAAGGCCAACCTTGGATATGATCCCAATGTGTGTGAGAAACAAGAATATGGAGATCTATCTCTTTTCCACTAAAAGCTTCTTGTGCCAGTTGGTTTCCAAGTACACGTAACCCAGTTCCCATATCCAAAATCACTCTTTCTCCACCATCACCTTCGATCAAAACACAGGTTGTATTGCCACCTAAGTCTTGTGAGAGAGGGATTGGTAGATGGTTTAAAAACTCCTCTTCGGAAAAACCGTTTGGATCTTTTTTCCACTCTTCTTTTGCTAAATGCAGAATCTTTAAGGTTTTTTCTCGTTGTTCCTGTTTTGAAATCGGAGTGGGAAGACTACCTCTCACACCAAAAAGAGTTATTTTCATCTAGTTCCTTTTAAAAATCCTGACATTAAATCATCGGAAGAAAAGCAATTGTTAGTTAATCCAGAAATCCAAGAAAAACTTTGGAAGTTTACCATTAGATCTTCCTACAAGTCTGACTATCTCCTGCAACCTAACGAACGCGGGAAAAAAATCGACCTAAAAAATTCTTTCCCTGCTCACACCAAAAACTTTGTTTTGGAGTTAGGTTCTGGTTGGGGTGAAGTTGCCATTGAATTGGCAAAAAATGACCAACAAACAGGTTACCTACTCATGGAAAAAAAGGTAAACCGCATCATCCACACCGAAAAACAAAGAAAAACGTTAGGTTTGGAAAATATTCGTTATATGACCGTTAACTTCCAATGGTTTTTCGATGAACTCCTTGAGAAAGAAATTTTTGACAAAATCATCATCAATTTTCCCGATCCCTGGCCCAAAAAAAAGCATCATAAAAACAGGCTGATGCAACCTCATATGATACAACAAATATACAGTTTGTTAAAACCAGGTGGTGAACTTTTATTTGCTACTGACTATGGTCCTTATGCGAGAAAAACCATCTCCCTATTTCGGAAATTTCCTGAGTTTTTATGGAAGAATAAAGAATACGAATTTGAGAGGCCTGGATTTCCCATTTCATTTTTTGAGGCGGAAAAACGAGGTGAAGGGAAACGAATTTATTACTTAAAACGAACCAAAACTTTGTGATTCGTTTTAGAGCATTTCATCCGTCCTTACCGATTTAAGTGTCAGAAAAATGATTTGAGTCGGTTTTACTCACACATTCTAATCAACAGTCACCGTGCTGATTCGCAAACCGTCACGATCACCTTTCCAAGGAACTGGTGTTTTTTCCTTTCCTTTGATGATCACTAATTCCTTCGATCTTCCTTCGACTACCAAACCATCCATAGGGTAATAAAAATCACCTTCGATTTGGTATGAATCTTTCCATTTTGAGCCACCTTTCCAAAGATAGGTGGTGTTCTCTGTATTTACAAGGAGTGAGTCGGGATTTTTTAAAACAGATCTTACCGATTCTGTTTTGCCGATGGCATATAATTTTGCTTTTTCAGTGCCTTCGTAGATTTGGCCACCAAGTTGAACCAAACAAGATTCTTCAAGACAACCTAAGAAATTTGCAGACTCTTTTGTATCTTTTTTGGCGATAGGAAGTGATATTTTAGATTCCTTTTCATTTGGCACAGATGGACTAAAAACTTGTACTAAAAAGTCTTTTTTAGTATCACGAATCACAAATAGTTTTCCTTCCCCATTAAGAGAGAATCCAACAAAATCATTTCCATTCCATTCTTCTTGGATTTCTAAATTTGGATTGGTACGAACCAGTTTTCGATTGGGAGATTTATCTTTTTCCAATAAGAGAAAAAATCCATTATTGTCAGCTGACCCTTGTTTTACTTTCCAACCAGCTAATACCTGTTTTTTGAAAGACATCTTTCCTGATTCAGGATAAATTTTGGTTGCAGTATCATTGGAAATTCCTACGAGTTCTTTACCCGCCACAAGTAACTGGAATGGAGTAGAAGTGTATTGTTTCCAAACAAGTTCCTTGGTGATGCGGTCATAACCTACTATCGCAGTTCCATAGTTTACGATGATACGATTTGGGTACACAATCGGAGTAGAAACTGGTGTTCCCGATAAATTGAGATCTGTTACATGGAGTGGTTCATCATCTAAAGCATCAGAAGGAAGTAACCTTGCGTATTTTGTTTCACCATATTCACGTAAGATTTTTTCTTTTACTGCATTTCGTTTGGACTTGGTTTTCTCGGATGGAGATTGTTTTTGTTTTGCATCCAAGATACGGAATTGGGCAAACATTGCTTCTGCAGATGGTTCTTCTTTTAAAACACGATCAATGGTTTTTTCAGCTTCATCCAATTTGTTTTCTTTGAAGTAAATGTACGCCAATTGGATTTCACCATCCATAAAATCAGGATCTGATTTACGAATGGATTCAAGGATTGATTTTGCTTCGTTTGTAAGATCTTCATTGAAATAAGCAATTGCTAAGTTATAAGAAGAAAGTCCAAATTCGGAATCTTTTGCTCTAGCCTTTTCAAATTCACGTTTGGCTGCATCCATTTGGTTCAATTTATAATACGCAAGACCTTTTGCGACATTACTTGGAGCAAAGTTTGGATTCACTAGGATAGCTTTGTCAAATTCACCAATCGCTGCTTCATAATTTTTACGCTTCATGGTAACAAGACCTAACATGTAATAGGCGTAATATGAATCTGGCTTTTCTCTTAAAATGTCATAGAAACCATCTTCGGCACGTTTGAGTTCTCCCTTTTTATAGTAGAAGGAATAAATCCCTTCTTTGAAAGAGATGGCATTTTCTTTATTGGATTTTACAGCATTTTCTAAAATGGAGAGGCCTTTTTCCTCTTCTCCTTTTTCAATATAACACTCTGCAATTTTGACAAGGAGAGAAGCTTTTGGCACTCGGTCATATGCTTTTTGGTAAGGTGTCACAGCTTCAATGAATTTTTTACGATTAAAAAGTGTATTACCTTCTTTGACTAATGGTAATATCTCCGCAAAACGAGAGTTCTCCGAAACAGTTTTTTCAGTTTCAATGAGTTCAGGAATGTCCTTTGTGTATTTTTTGGATTTTTGAATGAACTCGTTTGCTTTTGTATAATTCTCTTTTGTATTTTCCTCGACAGCTCGTTTGTAGTACAAACTTCCCAATCGATAATCTACTGCTTCATTTCCTGGGAACTTTTTCTTAAGTCCCATATAAATGGACTCAGCTTCATCCCACTTACTTGCATCCTCTGCAATCCTTCCCAGTGTGATGGCACTAAATGGATCTGTAGCGGAAAGAGTTTCCAATTTTTTAATGTATTCTTTTTCTTTTTTGGACTCACCCGTTTTTGCATACACACGAGCTAGGCCTTGTAACGCTCCTGGATTGGCATTGTCCAAACGGTAAGCTTCTAAGTAAGAACCTTCTGCTTTTTTGTATTCACTGAACGCAAAGTATCCACGGCCAAAGGCATTTTGAACGGCTGGGTTTTCAGGATTTACACCCATTGCTTTGCCATATTCATCAAACGCTTGTTTACGTTTTCCTTGGCGTAAAAAAGCATCACCACTTGCTATGAATTTTTGTGATTCTGCTAAGACTTTCGCTTTTCTGATGTCTTCTTTTTTTGCTTTTGGATGTGTTTCAGCTTTTTTTAAAACATCTAATGCTTCATCAAAACGACCTGAATCAATTAAAACATATGCCAAATTCATTTTAGGTTCGATAAAATTTGGATCCCAAGCGGATGCATCTTGGAAACTAAGTGTTGCTTTTTTTACTTCACCCCATTTCCACTCACATATCCCTTGTTTGTTGCGAATCTCAGCGTTTTTAGGAACTTTTTGTAAGGCTTGTTTGGAAGTTTTTAAACAATCTGAATAATTGTGTGTTTGAATGAGAACGTTACACAGACCAACGTAAGCATTTGCATTTGTATCAGAGAGGGAGATAGATTTTTTAAAACTCTCTTCACTCTCTTTCAATTTTCCATTTAATAATTGTGCGTTCCCTAAAAAGGACCATACCGAAGCATTTTGAGGCTGTAATTCCGAAGCTTTTTTGAATTCGTTAGTTGCTTCTGCATAATTTTTTTTGTTTAAAAAATCATTTCCTCTTTGGATGAGAGAAGCAATTTTAGTGGAAAGTTTTGCGTCTTTTGCAGACTTAAGTTCTGGATTTAATTTTTCAGCTTTTGCAAAATAACTCTCAGCTTCATCATATCGTTTTAGTTCTAAACAAACATCACCTAATTGATTGAGTAATTCAATCGGATATGGGAAATCTTTTTTATCTTCTAATGACTTCAAAGTGACCAAACTTTCTTGGTAACGACCTAAGTTTTTTAATAAAAGTCCGGTTTTGTATGTGTAAATGGATTCTTCTGGTCTTAGTTTATTGAGAGTTTGATACGTATTGAGTGCAGCTTCATTCTCACCTAAAGTGGATTGAACTGTTCCCAGTCCGATAAGGATTTTCTCATTTTGAGGGTCTAAATTATTCCCTTTTTCATACGCAGATTTGGCATTTTCATATTCACCTAACTGGTAATAGGATGCACCAAGTAACGCATACCCTTCAACAAGTTCAAATGTTTGGATCGAAGATTTTGCTTTTTCTAAGGCAACATCAATGTTTCCTTTTTGGAATTCATTACTTCCATCAGCGATAAGAGTTCTAGCTTCTTCGATTTTTTGTCGATCTGAAGCATTTGATTTTTCTACAACAGAATCTTTTACAGTGACAGACTGAAAATCACGAGACCTACAACCAATAAATGTGACGAGTAAAACGGATACAACAATCAATTGTTTCATTTTTGGAACCTTTGTTCAAACTTAACCATGTCTGGGTACTGGATTTTTAATCCTCTGAGTGGGACTCCCACCAAAGGGGCATTATGTGGAGTGAGAACACCTATATTCCAAAATGTTTCAAAATTCCAAGGAAATTCCTCAACCATTTTGTTACCCAAATACAAACGTATCATTTTTTTCTCAATATCAGTTGTGAACTTTATGCTACGACCTTTGAGTTCATCTTCCTTATTCCATCGATATGAGGAACGAACTGGTGCTTCTGATTCAGATTGTGAGAACTTCACGATATGAAAATCAGTTTGGTCTACATACACTAAAATCGAGTTTTGAGAATGGTCATGGATTGAAAGCCCAAGCGCACCATTGTATTCTTTTTTTAAATCTAGTATGAGTTCAACTTCAAGGTAATCAGGAATGAGGTCTTCAGAAAAAACTCCATACCAACCTTTCGGTAATTCTTTGTTTTTTGCAAATGTCAATTTGCCTGGAAATGTTGCAGAGAAGTTAGGTGAAGGTGTTGACAGGTTCCAAAATTCTTCAGATTCCCAACCCACTCCATCTTCCAAAGAAATTGGTAAAGCAATTGATGTAATTTGTTTTGGTCGAATTTTGATTCCTGCCTTTGCATATTCAAAATGGGAATCTGTTGTGGTACGAATGAATTGGACCGGATAACTTCCGTAAGGAACTCCTGATTCAGCGAATTGTGTTTTACCTTTTTTTTGTCCATCAATGACAACATCAAGCCCAGGAGGGAAACTAGAAACAACGACAGTTCCTTGGGAAATATCATCATTCCATTCTTGGAATACTCTTGTTGTTTTCCCTGCACGAACTAAGATGTTTCGTTTTACTTGGTCTTTACCAGGTTTTGCAAATGAAAGTGTATGTTTTCCATTGATCAGTGTGTAATTGAGTAAAGGTGCTTTTCCCACTTCGACCCCATCCAGATAAATGGTTGTGCCGGGAGATGTAGAAAAAACAGAAACTTTCCCTTGTAAGGAAGATGTAAAATAATTTCGTAATTCATCAACAGAAGGAGAAGAAACCTCTAGAAAATAAGCAGGAACAAACTCTGTTAAAGGGAGGAGGTGTTTTTTTCCATGAAAGACATCGAAGGACTTTGTTGATTTGGTTTTTGGTTCTTTTTCTTCTTGGTAAACAAAAACCGCCTTACCAAAGTTTTGTGAAAGAACAGGGTCTTTGTATTGGACGTCCACTGTCATTCGATCTGCAGATTTGGAAAGACTGAGTTCCAAAATGATATCGATATCATTCGACTCAAAAAACTTGGGATCTTGTTTGATCGGGGCTTTTTGGTATGTACCCAATTTGGAATGAGGGAAGAGGATTTTTTCTTCTATGAGGGCTAAGTCAGATGGAGAAAACCCCTCTGGAATTTGTTTCCAGAGGAGAGTGAAACTTGGGGTTGATTTATTTACCAGTCGTTCTCTGTAATCTCTACCCGAAGGAAGGGGTTCAGACTCTCCAAGATCTGGAGTGACAAACTTAGGTTTTGTAAAACTTCGATTGAGTGTTTCGATCTTTGTGACCGAAGAACAATAACCGACTAAAAAACAAAGGACCGGTAAATAAACATATCTCATTTCGTCTTATCAAAACTCTCTTTTGGAGCTAATTTTAGTGAATCTTTTTGCACATCTTTTTTGATGTATTTAGAATCTTCAATTGATTTTGCAGTAGTGATCACTTCATCTGACTTTGATTTGGTGATTTCACGAGTTTTTGCTGCTTTTTCTAATTCTTCGACAGAAGAACCTAGGTTCATCTTTTGAAGTTCTTCATTGTTTGATTTGAGTTCATTTGCAAGAGACTCAAACTGTAACATTTTTGTGTTTTCAAACACTAACATTTCTTTCATTTCACCTAAGGATTGTTTGTCCATTGGTTTGATCATTTTATCAGAAAGTTTTGTGTCAGAAGCCACTTCAGCTGACTTTTGTTTGTCGACTACGATTTCATTATCAGAGTTTGATTTACGGATCGCAACCGCACCATCAAGAACGGTATACTTTACAACACAATTTGAGGATCCACATCCTACGTTTCCACCTTTAGCAGAAGGATTTTCTACATTAGTAAGGAAGATCGTTCCACGAACACCCGCGATTGACGTTGGAGTCACAACACTGAAAGATTCTGTTTTTCTTTCTTTACGAAGAACAGTTACTAGTTTTCCGTATTGCATGTTCACTTCTGTTTCACGTGTTCCATCGTTTGCAGCAAATGCTTGGCTTACACTGAGGGAAGTATTTTTGTTTAGTTTGAGAACGCCGTCTTCACCTACCAAAAGTTCAACAGATCCATTTTCACCTGTAACAATTGTGTCTTGTGAAGTTAATGTATCACCTAAGCTTGGTTTGATTTGCCCATTTTCTCTTAATACGACTACATCACCTTTTACAAAGGCAATGATCACATTACTAGCTGGTTGGTTTTTATCTGTAACATTTGTTACAGTCTCTTTTGAGTCTTTTTGGCAAGCTACGGCAAACATGGCAAAAATCGCCACAAATCCCAAAACCGACAATTTTTGTATGATTGTACGTTTCATATTCCTTCCTCCGGAAATAACATTCTTAAAATAGATAACAACTGAAGCCTTGGCAACTCTTTTCCCTAATATCTTTTTGTGACAGCTTTTGACCAATGGTCCCTGCGGGTCACACGGTAGGGGTTCTCCAAACTTTCGATCATGGATTCGAGGCTCTTTTTTCGGGTTTCGTCCATGGTTTCATTCATGTATTTACGCATTGGACACTCAGAACCCAGTTCACAGCAATAAATTTCCTGACAACTTTCCTTTACTTTGCGTAATTCAGGAAAACTTTCCCAAAGTTCGATTGGAGTGAGGTGCAAAATCCCCCATTCTTTGACGCCTGGGGAGTCGATGAGGACGGTATTTCCTTCCAAAAATAGAGCAAAGGAATTGGTGGTGGTGTGTTTTCCTTTTTTTGTAGAACCACTTACCAAATTGGTTCGTTGAACGGTTTTTTGGTGGAGGTGGTTCATGAGAGTGGATTTGCCCACACCTGAGTTTCCACAGAGGAACGTACGTTTGCCTTTAATTTTTTCCCATAGAGGTAGGATCGATTCTTCAGAAAGAAGGGATACACTCATGACATCATAACCTAACTCTCTATAGTAGGTTTCTCTATCTGTAATCTCTTCTTCAGAAACAAGATCCTTTTTTGTAAAAATGATCAGAGGTGGAATTTCTGTATGATAGGAAGCGGCGAGTAGTCTGTCTATAAACCCTGGTTTTGTTTCTGGGTCTTTACAAGAAGCAAGGATTGCCACTTGGTCTAAATTTGCACATAACACATGACTGTCGCCTTTATCACTTTTGCGAGTGAGGTAGTTTTTACGTTCCAATCGTTCTGAGATGACCCACTCTTCCCCCGACGATTTTTCGGCTAGAATCATGTCACCGACCACGAAGGGATGGCGTTCGTTTGAATTTTTAAGGCGGAGTTTCCCTTTGAGTACAGCTAGGGCATAGGAAGTGGCCTCTGAATAAATTTCATAATAGGCACCAAAGATACGAGCGATTGTAAATAGTTCTTTACCCAAGTGGATTCAACACCAAAATATTCTAGTTCGTACATTGTATACAATCGACATGCAAATACAAGTTTTCTTTCTTACTTCTATCATTCTAACATCCAGTTTTGGATGGTTTGCCTTTGCTTATGGATTAAGCAAAATCCAATCTTCTCCTTTCTTATCCTTGGTTGCGGTTGGTATGGGTTGTTTCAGTTTCACTCTCTTTTTCTTTATCCCTCGTATGAATCAATCGCAAGGTGAAGAAAAACCAAAAAAACGAGATGAACTCGTTCAAAACCTCTTTGCCTTAGAGAAATTCAAGGAAGAACTGATCTCGTTTAATGATCCAGACCAAATTAGTGAAACCATCAGCCAATTTTTAGCTTCTAAAATTCCTGCAGAGTTTGTGCAAGTGTACACATGGGATGAAAAGGAAGGCCAATTTAGACCAAGACCTTTCCTAACATCCAAAGACCACCAACATTCTGACTTACCATCCATTCCTGTTTTCAATCCATTTTTGCTTTGGTTATCCGAACGAGAAGGGATTCATATCAAAGAAAATTTTATCCAATATGTTTCCCCAAGTCATGAAAAAATTGCGAAGGAAGCATTACATTTTTTTAGCGATACTCGTTCTGAATTGGTAGCAACACTATCGATTAAGTCAAGTTTGGTGGGTTTTATCTTACTTGGAAAACACAAAGAAGGGAAAATTTACGATTTAGAAGAAATTGAAATCATTTTAGATATCCTTTCGGTTTCACTCATGTCCCTTTCCAATTCTATGATTTACCAACAGTTGCTAAACTTAACAGAAACCTTGGAAGCAAAGGTAAGAGAAAGAACAAAAGAGTTAGAAGAAACACAAGCCCATCTTGTCCAATCGGAAAAAATGGCTTCTCTTGGGGTGATGGTAGCAGGAATTGCTCATGAAATCAACACACCAGCTGCCGTCATCAATGGTGCCGCAGACAATCTGGATGCCAATCTGGTTTTCGTCTTATCCCACTTAGGTGATATTACACACCTCATTCAAAATCCTGATTTTCGTTCTTTGTATTTGGATATCTTATTCAGTTTTGTCAAAGAAGATCCCAATACTAAAATTGATCCAAAAGACAAATTCAAACTGAAAAAAGAAACCAAACTCAAGTTCATACATGATGGGATGCCAGAAAACGATGCTACTGATCTTGCAACCTTTCTCATCGATCACCACCTCATGCATATGCAAGAAGAATTATTACGTATTTGGAAATCGGGCGGAAAAGAAACCTTTGAGATGTTAAAGAACACGTTAAGCCTACAACGTAATATCAAAAATATCAAATATGCGATTCGTAATATTGTTAGGATCGTGAAAGCTTTAAAATACTATTCCCATCTAGGCCAAAATTCATACGAAGTATCAGACATACATGAAGGACTTGAAAACACACTGGTGATTATGCAAAACCAAATCAAACATGGTGTGGAAATTGAACGTAATTATGGAACTATCCCTCTTGTTCGGTGTAATTTGGATGAACTCAACCAAGTTTGGACAAATCTCATCACCAATGCCATCCATGCGATGAAAAAAGTCGAACACCCAAAACTCATTATTTCTTCCAGAAGGATTGGAGAAGAATATGTGATGGTTAGTTTTGAAGACAATGGATCAGGGATTCCCACTGAAATTAAAGACAAAATATGGGATCCATTTTTTACAACAAAAGACCAAGGCGAAGGAACAGGTCTTGGGCTTGGGATTGTGAAAGGAATCATCGAAAAACACAAAGGAAGGATTGAAGTGGAATCGTCCCCCGGTAGAACATTATTTATGGTCTACTTACCGTTAGTGGGTCCAGGTGATGTGCCAAATCTCCCTAAAGAAATCTTTAGGGAGGTGAGAGGGTAAATTATTACGAAAAAAGAGGACGACTTAAGAGTTTTTCCCAATTTTCCTTTGTGGTTTCAAAGTTCTTTTTGGAAAGTCCTGCTTCAGTTTGATTCTCAGTTTGTTTTGCTTTGGACCATTTTTGGTATTCTGCGATGGCAGTTTCTCTGAGATGTGCCAATTGTTCTGACCAAGTTTTTAGTTTTTCTTCACCGAGATTTGCATACTGGTGTAATGTTTCCTTTTCTTTGATAAACATCGTTTTTTGTAAGATCTTTTCTTCAGAAACTTTTTTCAAATTGTAAGTGAGACCAAAAAAAGAAAGGAATTTGATCATCCATTTGGATGGATCATAATCATACCAACGGATTCCATTGCGGTAGTCCATTTGGAATTCGTGGTGGAAGTTGTGGTATCCTTCACCAAACGTAAAAAAGGCGATGATCCAATTGTCACGTGCTGTTTGTTCTTTTGAAAAAGTTCTTTCTCCCCAAACATGGCAAGCACTGTTGATAAAGAAAGTAAACTGGTGAACCACAAACAAACGTAAAAACCCAGCGACAAAAAATCCTTCTAAAAAGGACCCCCATAACATGGTGATAAGACCTGGCAGGATAAAACACATAAAGATTGAAATCGAATAAAAATGTTTGTGTTGCCAAACCACAAGTGGGTCATTCATCAAATCTTGTACCCCTTGGCCTACATACTTTCGTTTGCGAAATAACCAACCAATATGAGCATACCAAAACCCTTTTTTAATGGAGTATGGGTCTTTGTCAGTATCTACAAATTTATGATGGATACGATGGTCTTCACTCCATTCAAGTGCAGTGGATTGAAAGGCAGCAGCACCAAATAATAATAACAAAAGTTTTATGGGAGATTTGGCTTCATAGGCTTTGTGAGAAAAAAGTCTGTGGTAACCGACTGTAATCCCCATACCTGTTGCAAAAAAATAAAACAAAAAGAGTGCCCAAGTTCCTAAATGAATGGATTCATAAAGATACACATAGAGGGTTCCGAAAATACCAACGAGTGGTGATGTGAGTAAAAAAATCGTGGTCACCCAATCGATTGGGTTTTTGACTTTGATTTCAGCTTGTGTCGTCATAGAAAATTCCTGTTCCATGGAGTGGGAGTCCGAAATCAGATTCCGGTTGCAAAAAAAATGAGTACAGATCGTTACAAACCAGGAATTTTAGAACAATGGGGGCGCCGAGTTCTCATTTCCTTGCGTACTCTTACGAAAGAACAGAAGTCCGAAGGAGAGAAAGGTTTTTCGAATGTTTCGAAACGGCTCCTCTTTTGGGGGAGTTTTTGGTCTTTTTGGATTGGATTTTTCCCTTCCGTTCTCTTTGTGTATCTTTCTGTATATTTACCTCCTATTTCTTTCGAATCCTTCTCCAAGGTTTCGTATGAAGGTCTCTTTTGGTTTGTATCCTTACTCACCATCGTGACTGTGATTGAGTTTTACCTCTTGTTTCGATTGGGGTTCTATCTTTCTTACCAGATGGCAAAGGCAGCTGATGTGGAACTGGCAGACGAACCCGAACTCATCACACCGATTCCTGGGATGATGGCACGACTTGTTTTGGAAATCCCTGACCCAAGGATCCGTTTGTATGGAATTGATCCCTATAAACATTTAAACGAGAGAGCATTGTTCTTTCGCACATTACTCTATAAAAGTAAGGTTTTCCTTTCCAATATCTTCGCAAAACTAATGTTAAAAGTGATTTTGGGTAGGACAAGTTTACGGTTTCTCATTGAATACATCTCAGGTCCCATCACAGGGATTTGGGATGCTGTCACCACCTACATGATTCTTTTTGAACTCCGAAAACGAATCATCACACGAAAATTAGCAGATTCCATTTTACTCCAAATCAAAGCAAAAAACCGAAATCCAAAACTCATTGAATCGGTGTTACGTTCTGTGGCCCTTTCTATAGTCTATACCAAAACCTTCCATCCCAATTTTGAATACTTACTCTTTGGGTTACTTGGGCTTTTACCCAAAAGAGCAAATTTACAAAACCTGGATGATTGGGAACATTTTGTTTTGTCGTTACAAGGCCTTACAACAGAAGAGAAAAAATGGCCAGTATCTGTCTTTGCCATATGTGCTTCCTTTGATGGAAAATTAAATGCAGAAGAGCTTAATGCTTTTGTCGGCCTCAGTGAACATTCACCCACCTGGATTTTGGAACGTGTACGTTTTTTAAGTGCGACCATCCAAAAAGGAGAACTAACAGAATCTTTCCTTTGGATGGAAAAAATCCTTCCAAAAGAAGGAAAGACCTAAGAGACTCATGTTTTAGTCTAATAGAAACATAGGAGAAAATATGGCTCAAGTAACACTCAAAGGAAATCCCGTACCTCTCGAAGGATCCATCCCAAAACCAGGAGACAAAGCTCCCGATTTTAAAGTCGCCAAACAAGATTTAAGTGATATATCCTTAAAAGATTTAGCAGGAAAGGTAAAAATCCTCGTAGCAGTACCGAGCCTTGATACTCCTGTTTGTGCTATCGAAACTAAAAAGTTCAATGAAAAAGTTGCAAAAGAAAATGGAATCACAACTCTCATTATTTCTGGTGACCTTCCTTTTGCCATGAAACGTTTTTGTTCCACAGAAGGCATTGATTCAGACAACCTGATCACTGGTTCTCAGTTTAAAGATTTTTCGTTTTCCAAAAACTACGGAACCCATATCTCTGGTGGTCCACTTGCTGGTCTTTCTGCTAGAGCCGTATTCGTTGTGGATAAAAACGATGTCGTTCGGTATACGGAACTTGTTCCTGAAATCGGAAGTGAACCAAATTATGACACCGTTCTTGCAGAAGCTAAGAAACTGGTTTAATTAAAGAATGGATCTGGCAGGGAAGTTTCCACTTTTCTGCCAATCCTTTGATTGTCGTAACCAAATCCTCATCAAAACTAAATAATACCAGTTTCCATTCCTCACCTGCATTCAAAATACATTGTAAAGTATATTCCAATGCGGCATTTCGCCGAACATTGTCCATATGACGAAATGGTTCATCTAACAATAAATAGGGAAGTTTGTACTGGGTTCCAATTCGGAAAGCATATTCCAAACGTAAAACATAGGATATTTGTTCACGAGTTCCCGTAGACAATTGACCGAAACCCATCTTAGCTTCGTTTGCCTCTGTTTCCACTTGGATTTCATCTGAAAATCCATCCCATTTGATTTGTTTTGTAGGAAGAGATCCTTTGATGGCATCCATTCTGTGTTGTAAAGAACGAACAAGAGAAGACATTTTGTCAGTACTCTCCGCTTCCATTTCCGAAAAGAGTTCAATGAGCACTTCAAAGGCTTGGTAATTCTTTTCAAGTTCTGCTTTTTTCTTTTCTTTTGTCTCAAGTATTTTTTTAGAACTCTCCCATTCCCTTTGTGCAGGAACCATTTGGGATTCCAATACTGCCTTTCCAGTCTCTAATTTTTTTTCTAACTCTACAATCCTTTGTTCTAAATGGCGAATGGTTTCTGATCGTTCTTGGATGACCGTCTCTAACTTTTGTTTGTTTGTGCGATCTTCGAGTTCAAACCCTTTTCCAATTCCTTTTTTCTCCCAGTCAGAGATTTTATCTTTGAGTTTGAGTTTGAGAGTTTCGGTATCAGTGGTTCCCCATTTTTTTCCTTCTAAACGAAGATTGTCCTCTAAGGTTTTGATTTTGTCCTGTTTGAGGCGTGCTTCCACCAAACGTTCGCTCAGTTCCGACAAAGACTTCACTCCCAAGGATTGGTAGAGTTTGGTTAGAGAAGTTTCCAATTCCTCTAATTCCAGTTTTTCTTTTTTGGATTGGTTTTGTAAGGTTTCAAATTCAGATTCGAGTTTTGTGATTTGTTCCTTGAGTGATTGTAGTTCTAACTTTTGTTTTGTATATTCCCTATCAAATCTTTGGAAGGCCATTTGCAGGGAATCTAAGTGTAAAGAATCTGGTTTCCAAACACCCAAGGTTTTAGTTTCCATTTCACTGGCAATTCGCCTCACCATTTCGTTCCATTTGGATTCGTCTTTTTCCAACCGGGTATCTTTCATCTTTGTTCCAAAAAACAAAGTGAGCCCTAAAAAGAGAATAAGTGGTAAATACATCCCAAAACCGTAGTCAGTGAATAAAACAGCAATCAGAGAAATGAGGACTCCCACAAAGGAACCAAACGCCAAATTCCTGTTTGTTGGATTCCAAGTGACAACGGAAACAACAGGAAAATCTTGTTGGAATTTGTTCACCGTTTCTTTCCAAGTTTCAAAGGATGAATAATAAAATTCTAACGACTGGAATTTGGTTTCGGATTGGGTTTTGGAAGTTTTTACGGATTCGATTTTGGAATCCGAGGAACCAATTTGTTCCTTTTGGAGAGAAATTTTTTGTTTTTTGGAGCGAATGTTTTCTTCTAATTCTTTTGCTTTTTTTTCTGCATCTACCTGTAATCCCGCCACCTCTTCTTTGTTAGCGGAAGAAAACATTTCCCATTGTAGGATTTGTTGGTACACTCGGTCTGCTTCCGTATGGAGTTCTTTTTCTTTTAACTCTTCGAATTGTTTTTGGAGATTTGTTCGTTCGATTGTCAAAGTTTCTACTTCGGCTTTTTTGGACTGTCGTTCCAATTCCCAAGTAGGTAGTTCGGCAAATTGATTTGCGATTTGGTTTAGAGTTCGCTCACTCAGATCAAACTTTTGTTTGGCGGATTCTAATTCAGAAAGTGTAGCCATCCAATCTTTGGCAACTTTTCTGACACCAGTTTTTGCCACTTGTTGTTCCGCCATTTCCTTTAAGTGAGTTGGGTTATAACCACTGTCAAATATGGATTGTTCGATGACTTGGATGAGTTCTTTTTCGGATCCCACATCCATATTCCCTTCTCGGATCACAAGGGAGTTTAAGTATAAATTTTGAGAGAGTGATTGTTTGGACACACCCAAATCGGATTTTCGATTGGCCTGGTATCTGACATTGAGGATGGTTCCATACTTTGTACTACCTACCACTTTGACAAGGGCTGATACAAACGCGTCTAAGATGGTAGTTTTTCCTGATTCATTGGGACCTGTAAACACGGTGATCCGTTCGATGGGAAATTCTTTTGAGGAAAAAATTCCGAAGTTTTCTAATTTCAGTTTCACTTTACTTTTCCTCCATCTAAAATAAAACGAATGCCTGTTACGCGAGTATGTCTCCACAAACTCGGATCCATTTGGCTTTTTCGTTCATTCATTTTATCTAAAAATTGTTTGATGAACTCGTTTTCTGAAATGTGTTGGATGACAACAATTTGAGATTCATCGGGATCAAATTCACAAATTCTAAATTTTGATTTCCATTCCTGAAGGATGGTTTCTTGGAATTTTTGTTTTCCTTCCATCGAATCCACATACCCAACAAACCGAAAACAAATCCAATCATTGGGATTTGTATTTTGTAAGTATTTTTCTGGACTAAACTCTGGATTTCCATCTGTATCTAGACTCACGATGATTTCGCGGTATTCTCCAGCTGATAACCAAGGGACAAATTCTGTATGAACCTTTCCTTGTTTGACTTCGAGTAAAATTCCACCTCTTGGTCCCACTTCCCCTTTTCTCCAAACGCGAGATGATCCCGCATAACCAACATTACAGTTTCCGACATTGCCAAATCGGTGTTTATGCAAATGGCCAATTGCCAAATAATCCAATTCTAAGGTTTGTAGTAAATTGGGGTCTAAGTAGGATCCACCTTCTTCCTCTTCTTCTTGTAGGCCGGTGAAACTCATACCTGATACTGTCCCATGGGCAAGACCAATGCGTATTTGTGTTTTTTTTCTTGGTGGGGGGTTGAGTAAAATTTCGGAATAGTTTTCTTGGTGGGGGATGGCTACAAACTCGATTCCATTTTCTTCGAATAATGTAAAAGGGAGTTGGTCGAGTACAATGACTTTTTTGGACCAATCATAGGCGGAATATGTGTTTTGGTTTCCCTTTTTTTCTAAGACCTCATGGTTCCCTGGTAAAAAATAAACAAGTCCAGAATAGGTTGAGACGACTTTTAAAAACCCAGACCGTAAGGTTTCCAGGTCTGGAAATGTATTAAAAACATCCCCACAAAAAAGTACTCGTTCACAAGCTTTTGTTTCTGCTGTTTCAAAAATTTCTTTGAGGACTGCGAGAGAATACGATTCTTCTTCTTTTGAGGCTGAGGAAAGGTGGAGGTCTGATACTTGTAAGTACTTCATATACATTTGTTTCAGGGAGAGTATACCTCCCCCCTAGGACAAAGTACAGAAGTTCGATTAAAAAAGCAAGACCCGTTAAATGACTCTGTCTTTTTTGAATCCTGAAATCGTGTCTTTGGAAAATCCCAACTGGGTGAGAATTTCCTCTGTGTGTTCCCCATGTTCTGGTGGATCATTCCGGTACACAAACGGAGTTTCTGAAAAATGAAAGGGAGAACCAAATTGTAAAATAGGTCCATACTTTGGATGATTCCTCTCGAGTACCATCCCTCTTTCTTTCATATGAGGGTCCTGTGAAACTTCTTTCATATTCAAAATAGGAGACAAACAAGCATCTGTATTATCAAAAATAGGTTGTAAGTCAGCATAAGTTTTGGATTTAAAATATTCGGTTAACTTTTGTTTAATGACAGGAATATTTTCCTCGGTCATTGGATACTCTTTTGTTAACGTATCCAAACCAGCCGCACGTAAAAAAGTTTGGAAAAACATATCTTCCAAAGCACCAAGTGCTACATACCTACCTTCTTTGGTTTCATACACATTATAGTTTGGTAATTTACCAGAAAGGATATCGTTTCCAGCTTCTGGAGATTCACCTGATGCGGACAAAATCCCACCATACAAAGAGATGAATTGAACCGATGCATCCGTCATCGAGATATCAATCCTTTGGCCTATGCCTGTTTTTTCTCGGTAGTAGAGGGCAGCAAGGATGGCAGATAATGCAGTGAGTGTCCCACCACCCACATCAGCCATTTGGAAACCCGCTGGTCTTGGAGGATTTCCTGTTTGGTCAAGGACACCTGAGATCGCTAAGTAGTTGAGATCATGCCCAGCAAAGTCTACGTACTTACCACTTGTGCCGTAACCAGAAATGCCACAGTAAATCAGCCGTGGGAATTTTTCTTTTAAGACATCATAACCAATTCCCATCTTATCCATACCATCTGGTCGAAATCCTTCTAAGAGAATGTCCGCATCTTCTAATAATTTGAATAAAATCTCTTTTGCTTGTTCTCGTTTTAAATTAAGCGTGATCGCCTTTTTATTTCGATTGAGCATCATAAAGAGTGCAGGGTATCCTGTTTTCCCTTTGAACATGGCACGTGATCCATCATAGGCACGAGGGTTTTCAATTTTGATCACTTCTGCTCCCATATCCGCAAGGTGTTGCGAACAGAGTGGTCCTGGAAGGAGTAATGATAAATCGACTACCTTCACTCCAGCGAGTGGTCCTTTTGCATTTGGGTTTGAATTTTGTTTCATTTGGTTTTATTGCATTTCCTAGAAATTTTTTTCTGATTTCGGGCTTTTTTCTCGTAGAATAGAGAGGGAGAACCCTAAATGGGATTCAGAAGAGGACAATTCGGTTTCGTGTTCAAACAAAGGTTCTCGCATGCCTACCTCTTCCTCCTATTTTTCCTTTTCTCCTGCCAATCGGTAACTTCTGTTAATCTCCAGATGTTGTTCGGTTCCTTTTTTGTTTCAGCGTCCGGACAAGGTTCTGTAATTTATGAAGCCCCGAATTTTTTATTCACGAGTGAAAATGGAAAACAAGCAGAATTCATACTTCGTTTGAACATTGAACCGAACAGTTCAGTGAGAATTGGCCCCATTACGATCTCTGATCCTACCGAAGGTGTTTTATTATCAGATACTTTTATCGATTTTAATGAAGACAATTGGGACTCACCACATATAGTTCGTTTGGCGGGAGTTGACGACCTTTTGTCAGATGGGAACCAAAATTACCGAGTACAGTTAGGAAGTATCTTAACCTCCGACATTCGTTTTTCCACCCAAGCACTTCCCGTCCTACTTGTTGTGAACACTGACAATGAATCTTCAGGTGTGGCCGCAAGTCCTGTCTTTGGCTTACTCACTTCAGAAACTGGGGAAACTGGCCGTATTTCTTATGTTTTGCAAACAAGGCCGATGCAAGATGTTTACATTCGTAATTTTATTTCCAATGATACAACGGAAGCTACTGTTGAATCTGTTGAACTAGTCTTTACACCTAACAACTGGGATGTGCCACAATCGGTAACTGTCACGGGTGTTGACGACTTTAGTGTGGATGATAGTACCTTTCAGATTTCAGCTGACCCAACCATTTCGTTTGACCCAGCTTACATGGGGAAACCTATCCCCATCATCACGGGAACCAATGTGGATGATGATATCGCTGGATTTACCGTTGTAAACTTGTCAGGTCTCACAACAACAGAAGCAGGAGGTGCTGTCACTTTCGGAGTAGTATTAAATACACTTCCGACCCATGCAGTCACCATTCCTTCCATCGTTGCCACACCCGGGACGGAAGCCACAGCAAGTCCTAGTTCCCTTACCTTTGCTCCATCAGAATGGTTTACTCCCAAAATCATTACGGTCACTGGTGTTGATGAATTTATCGTGGATGGTTCACAGACAGTCTCTATTGTTTCCAGTGCGGCAACATCAACCGACACAGATTACAATGGTTTGGCGGGACCAGTATTTCCTTCGGTAACAAATACCGACAATGATGTACCAGGATTTGTGCTAACCTCACCTGGAGGATTGACGATTTCAGAAAATGGTGGGATTTTAAATTTTGCCATTCGACTTTCCTCACAACCTCCTCCTGGATTCACAGTTACCCTAACAGGTATTAACGAAAACAATACCATAACCAATGTTAATACGAATACATTGGTGTTTACAAATGCGAATTGGAACATTGACCAAACAGTCCAAATTACAACCAATAATAATTCTATCGATGAAGATACAAGGACTGTGACTTTACAATTTGGATCTGTCGATACAGGTGGAACTGCAGATCCTGTGTATAACAGCATCACTCCTCCGGCACCGGTGAGTATTTCTGTCACTGACGATGATACTGCGGGAATCACAGTCACTCCAGTTGGTGGGCTTGTGGTACACGAAAATGGAACTCCCTTTACCGAAACGTTTACAGTCGTATTAGATTCACAACCCACACAAACGGTAAATCTCTCTTCCATCACTTCTAGTAACACTTCAGAAATCACGGTCTCACCATCTTCCTTATCCTTTACGACCGCCAATTGGAATACACCACAAACTGTCACCATTACTTCTGTGTTAGATGGTGTAGATGATGGGGATCAAAATGTAAACATCAACTTTAGTAATGCGAGTTCTACAGATCCCAAATACAGTTCGATGGCCATTCCGGCAGTTACAGCCATCAATACAGATAGTAATGAACCACTGGTTCGCATCCAAAATCTCTCGGCATCTTCCATCACAGAAAACGGAACATCCACCATCACTTTTGAAATTCGTTTGTCTTTAAAACCAAATTCCAATGTAACTATCGGCCCCATTACCTCCTCCGATGGAACGGAAGCTGTATTACTCAATAGTACATCGGGAGTGGCGGCTTCTCGCACATTAACGTTTACACCCACCAATTCGCAAGCCGCTAGTTATACGGGGAATACAAGCCAAAGTGGATGGGATGTACCACAAACCATTACCATTCGATCGGTCAGTGACTCGTTTGATGATGGAGACATACCTGTTACCATTCATATCCCTCAAGCAAATGGTTCGTATTTTACGGGGCTTTATCCAACAGGTGCGGTTCCTGGTTATACTGATACAAACGGAAATTTGGTGGTGACCATCACAGACAATGATACAAAGGGATTTACTTTATCAGCTACTACACTGAATCTCACGGAAGGAGATCCAGATGCCACATTTACTGTACGACTCAATGCAGCTCCTTGTGATACACCTAGTAATTTGGCAAACTGTACAAGTGGATCTGTTACCATTCCGATTACAGCCGAAACCTTTTCCTTACCTGATTCCACACAGTATACAGTATCACCATCAAGTTTAACGTTTACACATTTAAATTATGCATCACCCCAAACAGTTACGATTTCAGTTGTGAATGATGCCATCAATGAATCCAATACCAGGACCCATACCCTCACGTTAGGTGCTATTTCTGGATCTGGAACCGATTATGAAGGCATGAATCCAAATGATGTTACCATCAATATCACAGATAATGATAACCCTTCTCCAAAAATTCTTTTTACCTTGGATACAGGCCAACCTTACTTCACTACCGAGTCTGGATTTTCTACCTTTTACAGTTTACGTCTTGGGAGCCGACCCATTCCAGGGAATTCAGTAACTGTCACCTTAACTTCTTCCGATAACACAGAAGGAATGATCAATGACAGCGGAACTCCTGTTAGCTCTAAACAGTATGTTTTTACCGATGCCAATTGGAGTACATCCGTTCCCGTTGAAATTTTGGGAGTCTCAGATGCCTTAAGTGATGGAAATATAAGTTATTCGATCACAGTTTCAGGAACGGAAACTGGATCCTTTCCTTCCTGGTATGACAGTTTTTTATCAAGTACGGGAACTACGGCAAGTCTTGTGAATTATAGTGTATCAGAAAATCCAGTGACAGTCATCACACCGCAAGTCATGGTGCGTGCTGAAAATGCTGCCTCCTTTTCTGTATATATTTTACTCAGCCAAGCACCAACAGATGATGTGACCATTCCCATTTCTCTTTCTTCCAGTTTTCCTTGTACTTTGTTTACAGGACCCACTGTTTCTCAATTTTCTGTTTCCACGAACCTCGTGACTATCACAAGTGCCAATTGGAATTCCATTGGTGCCCATAATACGATTACAATCACACCCTTTGATGATTCAGTAGATGATGGAAACGTATCTTGTCCCATCATCATAGGTGTTCTTTCTTCCAGTGATGGATTTTATAATACTGTAAATCCTTATCCATCCGCAAACTACCCCGAACTTACGTTAAACGACAATGACACAGCAGGGGTCACCACTTCTGGATTTTCCCCAGCGTCAGTCATCACTTCCCAATCTGGGGCTGGTTCTCAGTTTTACATCCATCTGAATTCACAACCCACAGCCGATGTTACCATCAACTTCTCAACAGCACCTGGTGGACTTGTCCAATTTCCAACGGCACCACTTACCTTCACACCTTCCAATTTTGGAACGGGGCAACTTGTCACTATTCTTGGGTTAGACACGGCAGATGGATCGGATGTAAACTATAACATCACTCCCCAACTCACTTCGAGTGAATCAGGAACTGGATTTTCACCTTCCACCATTTATAGTGCACTTACACCATCATCCATTCCTGGTGTACATTTGTACAATCTATATGATATCATACCTTGCACAGACCCAAATCCCGTGGCGGCCTGCGGAACCTCTCCCAATGCCCAAGGAGGACTTGTCACATCACCTAACTTAATCACTACGGAAGCCGGTGGCCAATCTCGTTTCCAAGTGCGATTGCGAGCAAGGCCTACATCCAATGTCACAATCGGTGTATCCAGTTCGAATGTTGCAGAAGGGACAACGTCAGTACCAAATTTGACCTTTACTTCCAGCGATTGGAATACCTTTCAAAATGTTGTGCTCACTGGTGTCGATGATGCGCTTATCGATGGGAATGTATTGTATTCGATTTTATTCGGATCGTTAACGGGAGGTGGGTCCGGATTTAATGGTGAGTCCTTACCAAACCTATCTGTCACAAACCAGGACAATGACTAAGTAGATTTTCTTCGATCCAAACAGAATCAAAAGGGAGTATTGATGATTCTACAAGGACTATTGCACATAGCCTTGTTTTTTTAAGATATCCAAAGCATCCGTTCCTAACTCTTGTTTACTTTCGTAGGATTTTTTTTGCCCACCTTCTTTCCAAAAATGGACCTTGGTTTCAGGATGAATGATGGGACGAATGGATTGTGATTCGTATAACAGATCACAATCTTTTGTACAAGCCGACATGGACACACCAAAATACCCAACATGAATGTCCGATTTTGGGACTTGTCTTTTCCCAAACCAAACTTGGAACTCAGGGAAACTCACATCAGGATACACTTCAAAACTGATTTGGAATGGTTGTGAATCTTTGGTGTGGATGTTAACCAGCTTTCCCTTCTCTTCTACAACCACAGTGTTTGGGAATTTTGCCAACCGAAGGATTCCACTTTGAACCTTGATTTGGATCTCTGTTTCTTTTTCCAGTGGGTTTGGTCGAATCCAAAGGTGGTACAACGGAAGTTTTGGTTCCATGGATCGAATTTGTTTCCAAAACCTTTGGATTTTTTTCTCTAATTTTGCATCTAACTTAAGTTCACCGACATTTGCCATTTGGTTGATGCGAATGGGACTAATTTGGTTTGGATCTTTTATTGTATCGAAGTACAAATAAAATTCATTTCCCACTGAACCTTGCCAAAATTTCCCCAATTCATGGAACCTGTATGACCTTTGTAATAAAAATTCATTTCCTTCTCCATAGCCTTGCGTAAACCGAGTTTCTCCATAGTACGTTCGCTTGGTGGTCTCTGTCCCTTCGATGATCGGGCGAAGTGACAAACCATGGATGGATTTGGGAATGGGAAGTTCCGCATAATCCAGGATTGTCGGGTACAAATCAATCGACCTTGTCATCGCCTTCACTGTTTTTTGTTTTTCGGTATGAGGGAGTTTGATGAGCAATGGGACATGGATATTTTCTAAAAATAAATCTTGTCCATGGCCATAATAGGTATTGGTTCCAGTAAAGGGAGAGATGGCGTGCGAGGCATGCATCACTTCCCCGTGATCGGCTGTGATGAGAATCAGTGAGTTGTCCCAAAGGTTTTTTGTTTTGAGATCGGCAAACACCTTACCCAACTCTTCATCCACAAAGGCAACTTCCCCTAAATAGTTTAACTTCCGTTCGTCGAGCGATTCATTTGTTTTGATACGATTGGTAAATCCAGGAGGAGGTGTATAGGGTTTGTGAGGGTCATTGTAATTTAAAAATATAAAGAAAGGTTTTTCTTTGGAGGAAACTTCTTCCAATACTTCTATTGTTTTTTTGGTTATTTTTTTTGTGTCTTCACTGTAGTTCGAAAAATCATATAAAGAATCAAACCCAACTTCGACACCTAACCCAAATTTATCGGTCAAAAAAGGATTATTCCCCACCATCACCGTATTGTATTGGAATTCTTTTAACAGCTTGGGCAAAGGTTTTTTCTCAGAACGATAAAAGGCATCTACTTCGGATTTGGTGGTTGGGTAATCCCAAAAATTCACAGGATTGGCTGATGCATATTTCCCAGTAAAAAACACTAATGTGGAAGGTCTCGTCCAAGCAGCATTCACAAGATGATAATCAAATTGGATTCCCTCCTTTGCAAACAAATCCAAGTTAGGTGTAACATTAAACTGACCAATGATATCACCTCGAAGGCTATCAATCACAATCCAAATGACATTTGGTTTTGTCTGTGCGAGTTTGTCTCCTTCCTCAACCAGAAGGTTTTTTTCTGGTGTGGCAGATTCTTTCTGACAAACACAAAGGAGGGAAAGTAGGAGAAATAAAAAAAGTTTTAAAAGAAAGGAAGGAAAAATCGAATCAATAGAATTACGAGTGAATTTTGAGCTCAAGAGTTAACGTCAAACATCTGCAAGGCGGTTAGCCATACACCCACTAAAATAAAGGAAATCCCAAGCCACTGCGTAAAATTCAATCGTTCTTTAAAAAAAACAGAAGAAGCAATGAGAACAATGATAAATCCACTGGAAGTAAACACCGGATACGCCAAGGATAACTTCAATCCCTTACCCAAAACATAACGATAACCTAACAACGCCAATCCGAAGCTCGCAAGCCCAGCGATAAAATAAGGATTAAATACAGTAAACACAAGATTCCAAAACCCTTCTCCAGGTGCGACTTGTTTGTCTTGCATAGAAGATGTTTTGATTAAAATATTCGCCAATGCATTGAAGAATACAGCTATACAGAAGAAGAGGATGACTTGGAATTGCATGGGATAGAGACAAAATCCGATGCAAATCAGCAAGGGTCAAATAGAAAAATGAAACTTAAATCCTTTCGATACAAAAATTGGGATACTGCGTATTTAGATTCAGAAACACCAGGCCCCACCCTAGTTTTCTGTCATGCCAATGGCTATAGTGCAGGTTGTTACCAAACTTATTTTGAAAGATTAAAAAAACACTACCGCGTGATTGCACCCGACTTCATTGGTCATGGTCGTTCTGCCTTCACACTGGACTTCCATAATTGGAATGTATTCCGCGACCAAATCCTTTCCCTCCTCGACCACGAATCGGTTAACGAAACAACAATCATCGGCCATTCCCTTGGAGGAGCCTCCTCACTTCTCGCTGCAAAAAAAGAACCCGAACGATTTACAAAAGTATTGGCGATGGATCCCGTCATCCTGGGTTGGAAACTCATTTTACTTTCCAAATTTTTAGAAAATCCACTTGCCAAAGGTGCCAAAAAAAGAAGGACCCATTTCAAATCCATAGAGCTTGTTAGGCGGTCATTCCGAAAGTTCCCTGCCTTTGCCAAATTTGATCCTTCTATTTTCGAAGATTATCTCAATTCTTGTTTTGTACCAACAGGCAACGAAGACGAAGTCAAACTTTGTTGTGACCCAAGAGTCGAAGCCAAAATTTTTGGCCATGCCCATTTCCATGTCTTCAAAAACTTCTATGGCATCAAAACGGAAAACCACATCGCCATACCCGAATCATACGAAGTCTGTAGTCCTAAATATGCAAACCTACTCACAAAAGTAAACCCCAAGTCGGATGTGACCATCTTCCCAGGTTTCACCCATTTTTTTCCCTTCGAACGCCCAGAAGAAACATGGAATTGGATGAAACGATGTTTGGATATGAAAGAAGATTAAGATACATATCTTGAAGATGGAAGAGCAGGGCGCCTCACAATCCTTTGGTGTGCGTTTCCTTTGATGGAAGATGTGACCGCGCTTTTCGCTCCAATCTTTTTGCTTATGCAAAAAGGATTTCCGCTGCAATCGCTGGCGCGGGGGTGGGGTTAAAATATTAATATTTCAATAAATATATAGAATTCTAAACTATAACTAAATTATTCAACATTCCGATGATAAAATTGATAATTTCGTTCCATTCAGCATCTGAGAAATTTGGAGTAAAAATCATGTTTATTGTAACTCGGTATGTTTTTTTATATTTTTTGTGGTAATAAAATGCTACTACCTTTTCACCTATGATCTCACTCGGACCATAATAGATTTCCATTTTTTCTGTTTTGTAACGAATGAATTTTTTCCAGTCGTTTACAGACTGGGGTTCCAATCTGAAATCTTTTAATTTTGATTCAGTTAAAATTTCTTCGAAGGATTTTATTGAATCGGCTATAATCGAAACATCAATCAATCAATAAAGAAAAACACTCTGTTTCTTGTTTGCAATCAGCTTTAAAAAAAGTAATTGGATACTTTAATTCCTGATGAAAGGTGTCGATCCTCCGAGTTATATTTGGAACATAGAGAAGAACCGACTCAACTTGCTCTCGCCTTACAGGATAAAATGTGATACCTCGATAACTTTTTGTCAAATCCAACTTTTCTGCATACAAAAAAGCGATAGGTATCAATATTAAGAAAAGAAAAGTTTTTTTCATTCTAATGCACCTGGAAAATATATAGAGGTTAAACATCATTATTCTCTGCGAACTGATTGCACCCAGTCCATGATTTCTACCCTAGAACCAACTTCGTAAGAAAGAGATGGATTTGATTTATAATCAATCATTACTTGAATTTCTCTTCAATCATATAAGTTAAATTTAATTTTCCGTTGATACTTTTTTTCATACGCTTTAATTAGCGCATCTTTATCATCATAGCTCGCATTTTTCCAACTGCGTAGCCAAATTTCATTTAAGTTAGGATGGTCTAGAATGCATTGCAATGCAGATTTAGGTAAGTCTGTATCTTCAATACGAATAAATTGTAAATTTGGTAAACTCAAAAGAGTTTTGCAAAAGGAATCCTTACTTATATTTGAACCTCTGCCAATTAGTAGGAAGTTAAGCCTTTGGAGTTTGGAAATACAAGGCATCATTTCATCTGATAAACCGCTTTCTGAGACATCAAATTTCAAAAGTGAATTTCTAAATGTATTTGTTATCTTACAAAATGCATCTTTGTTCATCTTTACCTTAAAAATACTCAACCACTCTAATTCCATTTGAGAACAAGCTTCTATTTCCTTATCAGTAAAGGTAGGGAGTTCGGTCCTTTCAAAGTCGATATTTTTTATCTGCCTTAAAGAGCAGATTTTGATAAAATCGCCACCCTGATAGACTGAATGGGTTTGTGATAAATTGTTCGGGATGGCATCTTTTTCCGATGAAGATATGTTCCTCATACGATAGCCCCTGTCGCGAAGGTGTTGGATCGTTTCCTTTGTTTTCTCTTCTTCGTTGATGAAAAAAGTTGAGCAGTTAAAGAATCCAAACAAAAGAAATAACGAAATGGATAGTATAGTTTTATTTTTTAACATAATCAAATTTTATCCTCTAGCGAACTGTAACTTTATCTAGAATGGAAATTCCAAGGTTTGTGAATTCACACCAGTCTCTCCTTGAAAAACGAGGTGTGTAAATAATAATATTTGTGAAACGAAATGTTTTTTGGTATTTTTTGTGGCGAATGATTGAGCAGAAGATAAGCCAATCGAAAGTCTTTTTGTTTTGACTAGGAATAAATACATTCAGCAACTCTATCTTATATAACAATATTGCTTACTTTGAAGACTTATCATAAGTGAGTTTACTCTTTCACTCTTCAGAGTATTCGCAGCTTCCATATAAAAATCCTGATGGAATTCTACACTTAAAGTTTTTTGCACAATCCGCATTCGATTGACACCGACTAGTTCTCGAAAGAACATATCGAAAAAAAGGAGAATTTGGATCGTTGATGATAATACAAGTCCCGATTTTATTACCAAAAGTAGGAACATAACATTTTTGCTCGACAGAACACTCTTCATCTGTCGTACAAATGTTTTTTGAGAACTCAGTTATATTATCCATCTCCAAAATTTTTTCCTCGTAATCTCTTTCTCTGCAAAAGAAAAGGGTAGAGGGAACCAAGAGAATAAACCAAATAAATTTCAATTGTATAAGTATATTGCAAATCCAAAGATTATTTTGAATTGGCTTTTTTCCACTCCTCAGCTTTTCTTTTAATCTCATAAATATCTATTTCTCCAGGTGTTCGAAGGTAAGCTCCGTGGATAAAGCCCTCTATTCCTGTATTCGTTTTCACCTTGAGCCAATTTGATAACACTATTGAATTAGCCAAAATGTCCCTTTTCCCAGTATCTTCCAGAACTTCTACTTTTTCGCCTCTAGGAAGTTTTGCAAGTATCTCACCATTTAAACTTGGAGTGGATCGAACATTGACAAGCGAACCCATTGTTATGTATGTGCCAGGGAAGCGATAATGGTAGCCAAACTTACATGTGGTTGTGCACTTCTCTTTCGTGTCAAAAACATTGACAACTTCCAAATCACTGTTTACTTCTATCTTTTCTCCACAGTATTGTTTTTTAAAGATATCTAGTACATCTTTCTGATTGTTAGGTTTATGCAAACAACTCATTTGATAAAGCTGATTATCTCGAAACTCTAATGCCAAGCCACCTCGGAATCTGTATCCTCCAAAATCATAATTGTTTGTGTTATGGATATACGGTTCGGTATTCACAATCATTATCAGTGTATCATCTTTAAACCAATAATCTAAATATGCTTGACTATCATAATTACTTTTTCGATCCCGTTGAATTCCAATAGAGTAATTGATATCTTCTCCTGGAAATCGTTCTTTTGATATCCCAAGAGCAAAGTTCTTGTGCTCATATGCAATTCCAGTATTCCCAAGTCCTTCTGTTAAAAATCTTGTTCTTAGTTCGTTTGGGATCGCAATATAGAAAGTACTTAACTTTCGATTCCAAGCTTCAATCAATTCTTCTTTCGACGGACTTGGTATTAACTCATTTACAATAAATAAAAATAAAATAATAAAGAAAAATTTTTGCTTATTCATTGTGTTGGACAGCTCCTACTTCACTCATATGGAGATGATGACGATGGTTCCACATTTGTGTTTGAATATCAAGATTTTTCTTTCGATAACAATTTAGTCAAAGTTAAAAGCTATTGAACGTAGGAATTTATTCGGAAACATCACCATACCGAAGTTTTGTGATGGCAGAACTTACCCTAGTTTCGAAAGTATCCGTTATCACAAAGAAGAAACACAGATAATTCCTTTTTCTTGGTTTAAGTCCTCTTCATTTACAATTTTATGAGAATCTCCATAATAAACTTGGTGGGAAAAAAGATCATCAATGTTATCAATTACCCAAAATGAATCGATTCCAAAATTAGCGAGAGATTTAAACAATGAAGAATTTTAAAAAATTTCAGTATCGGATTCAGAAATTAAACTACGTTTATTTTGATGCGATATTTTTGCACACCAAAGTCCTGCTTGTTTGTATGTTCCTTTCCCCAAATACAGAAACTTTATCTCGTTTAAGTTTGAAGCAATATATTCTAAGAGAAAATTGCTAAAAATAGAAAATAAAAACGATTCATCCTAGGATAAACATTTATTATTTTTCTTTCCAACCGTTGTTCTTCTTCCATACATTCGCTTTTTCTTGAATGGAGACTACATCAATTTCTCCAGGTGCACGAAGAAATGCTCCGTGTACATAACCTTCACGTCCATCATCTAACTTCACTTTGCCCCAAGTGCCATAATGCGGAAATATTTCTTCATACACTTCTGCATCGGCAATCACTTGGATGGGTGTGTCTTTGCTTAGTTCGGTGATGATTTCTGATTTGGTAGAAGGTTCTTTGCGAACACGGACTTTGTGATCTGCTATAAAATAAAATCCTGGAATGCGATAAGGGACTAAATGACCACAACCTTTTTCACATTGGGCTTTTTCTTTCACGACATTTACAACTTCGCCAAATGAATCCAAATGAATTACTTCTTGGCATGGTTTTTGCCGGAAATAGCAACCAATGGTTTCGATTTTGCCATTCTTGAAATCAAAACGTAGGCCATAATCGCCAGGATAGGAAGGTCTATCTGGTGGCATAACAGGTTCAGTGTTTACAATTCTAAATATACTGCCTTTTTTAAAATAAAAGACTTTTTCTCTTCCCTCTTCATAAATATTTAGCGATTCTTTAATCGCAATCGTTGCAGATAGATTTCTTCTCTCTATAGCTGAAGTGTTAATTGTAACTTTATATTTTGAAGATTCTAAGTAAAGATTTTGAATCCATGTATCAGGATATTTTTTTTGCCTCATTTCTTTCGATATCGGAACATGACTTTCCGCCAGGTATTTAATTTCAGGTAGATTAATAGGTTCTTCATCAATGGATGATTGCGATTTTAGATTTTGTGAACATCCAATTAGTAAAAAGCTGAATAAGAAGATTTTCATTTTCATCTGTTAATTTCCGTTATATGTAAATGGTGTCTATGATTCCACATCTGATTGATTGACTTTAGATTTCCTAAGTTCCACAATTCTTGTTTCACTGCCAAGAATTTAAATTTGTTTCCATTTCCGTACATTCTTAGTTCCCAGCTTTCACCTGCGATGTAAAACATCGGTAAAAAATCCAATTCTTCTATTGTAACTGCACACAATTGGACATGGTACATTCCAATCTCTGAATATTGAACAGCGACTGTAAGAATGTTTTTTCAGATTGGATAGATAAACGTTCTTGATTCTGTTAGTAGGCGTCTATATAACCAAGAAGGCCATTCCCTAGAACATCTTTTACTTTCACCAAAATGCGATCTTTGATGAATCCATCAGAATTGTTTCCTGCTGTGTAAAACGCAAAGTCTTCTTTTCGCGAATCAAGTGTTTTCGGCCGGTTTGGATCGCATATAAAATGGAATGCGAAGTGAACACAAGAATTTGGATCGAGTTTGAACACGATCAAAGTCTCCAACTCCAGAATCAATTCCTTATACACTGAAAAGTCTCCCAATTAAAGGAAGCCATTCAGCCTAAAAAGCGACTAGATAATTGAGCCCTAGATAGTCGTTAATTCCAATTTGAATTAAAACCTTTTACTATCAACTTACAATGATTAGATGTGAATATCAGCAATCGTTTATGCGATCACTCTCGCCAATTAGCATGGGCTCACTATCGATCAGTAGTGCAGAGAAAAGAATTCATTCACTCTCCCTCCACAGGATCCTGTAATTCTGGAACTGGACAATGGTTGATGATACGTGTAATTTCATAGATAGTAAACGGTTTGTTGAAATCATGATCGACATTTATTGTGATTGCATGTCCGCGATCTTCAGAATCTGTCTCTAACTTTGGATCATCGTTATGGATAAAATCTATTCGATACGTAAAATGATAGTCAATTGGAACTTTTGTTTCAGGATCACGACGCGGATCGAATGCTTGGTATGCACGAATTTCTATTTTTTTAATTGGTTTTATAAAAAATAGAGAGGTGCTGCAATATCCTTCACCTTTCCGGAAACTATCCATAAATGCAGTTTTGACTTTAGCATAATGGTCATCATTCATATAGACCGGTGAAGGATCTCCATCTTCTTCATATTCTAGCTTATAAATACCAAGCTTAACAGCTAAAGGTTCTCTAATGGTATGAGAGATCTCATAATAAAAATCTTCATATTTTTTTTCTCGAAATATTTTCTCCAATTTTTGGGCATAAGGGACAACTAACATCTTAGCAATTGCTCTAGGATCTAGGTTTAGTCGGTCAAATAGATATTCACTATTTGTATCTTTATTGTTTCGTATATAAAAGATATTTCCTTCTATTAGTTCAACATCGGGTCTTTCTTTCCACTGTTTGCCAAATCCTTCCTTCTCGAAATATTTACATTGAGAAAAAACCATTATGATAATAAACAAACACTTAAAATAAACTATCTTCCTCATCTTTAGTATACTTTTATTATTTTTCAAACGCTATCTCCTGCTGATACTTTTCCTGCCATATCTTTCATAAAATAAGCGGGATTAATTCTGACAAATTTGGGTATCCCGTCTTTCTTTAAAATATAGAATGAATATCAATCTAATACATCCATACATTGTGCAGGGTAGGCATCAATGATCGACGTCTGCATGACATGATCCCCTTGGATTAAAAAATAGACTCGGAATTGAATCGAATCAAAATCATCCATCCCTTTCTCTGGTTCCATAAAATATTCTATATCATATTGTGTTTGGATAGCATAACTTTTGCTTTTCGGATCCAATGCTCTATCCTCTACAGAATATGGTTTCACTTTAACTTTTTTTATTTCTTTGAAAAATAAACGTCCAAAATCACAAAAGGAATTTTTATTATCTAGATTTTGTCTTATATACTCATAAATTCTTTCCAGATCTTCCCGACATATATAGTCTACCCCTCGATCATATTTGCTATATTCGACTCCAATTTTTTTACCAGCAACCGCAAGGAAGGGTCTATATAAGGAATAGGCAAAAACTTCCCTCCCTTTCTCGGGATCCGAATTTTGAAATGCATCAAGTAAAGACTTTGCTTTTAATACAACAAATCGTTTTGCAAACTCCCTTGGATCAATTCGATTCTTAAAAAATTTCTGGTTCAAGTCCTCATCTGGTTTAAAATAAATAATATTATAATTGATTATTTCTGACTCTGGCCTTTTTTCTTTGAACCATTCCGTTCCATAGAGTCCTATCGTAGGATCATTAGTATCTGTCTTCGGGGTACATTCAAATACCGCTAATAAGAAAAATACCAATAATCTAGAATGTAGCATGGCCAGGCGATTACCAATATTCAAACTGTTCTTCGGGCGGGCGTAGACTACGGATATGACTCCAACCTTGGTGATTTTTAAAATCAACAATTCTAAAATGAGTTTCATTTTCTCCTTTTCCAAATACACTCAACTCCACCTCTAAACTATGCAAACCTTCCGAGCCATCTTCATTTAGAATGCCTCTAGGAAAGGTTATCGAATAAGTTAATTCATATTTTTGGAATGGCTTTTTTTCATTTAATTCTCTTGGTTCGACTTTACTAACACTTAATCCTAAAAGTGGAAATTTTTTTTCAAATAAGTAATGAAGATCACAAAAAGATTCTTCAGACCTCAATTTTTCATGAATGTATTGAGTAAGTTTTCTAAATTTAATATGATCAGACATATCTTTATTCTCAACAATGCCTAATTCTTTTTCTGCTTCCACTTGAAAGTAATAACCTATATGCTTTTCGATAAAGTTGTAATTTTTTTCTTCCAACGCCTTTCGTAGCTGAATCACAAACGGAAGTACTTTTAGTTTTGCAATTTGACGTGGATCCAGTTTTGATTTGATTAGAATTTCCTTCACTTTTGGACTTTCCAATCTGTAATACATTATCCCTGGAGCCCACTTCTCAGGACTTGGTGCATCCACCCAATCTGTTCCAAAAATACCAACCTCAGGGTTTATAGTGTCTAAGACGGATTTTGGTTTGCATCCATAAAGTCCTATCATTATCACAATGGTTATAGAAATGATTCTATTTCTATTGTTTGGCTTAAAACTCATTTTAATACCCTTTCTTTTGTTACCATAAAGTCTTCATCCCTGATTCAGTAACCCCAAAACATAAAACATTGAATATCCTTTGTAGGCATTTCTTCTAGTGATTCCGATTTCGTATTTGCAAAAAACATTTTTACAGGTAAATTCCCTACAGAGTAACCAATATTCATTAATATCACAATTTGATCTTGATTTTTATCGGTTTCAATACTACAAGGTGTATTGTGGTGCAGGAATAATCTCCACAAATAATGATTTTGATTGTCGTATTGATCATCAAATCGTGCTACAGCACCTTGTCTGTTTGTATCCAATCAATCAAGCAAACCTTCTCCTTTTTTTTTCAGACCAACCAAAATGAGATTCGTAGCTATAATAATCTTTGCCTTTCGGGATTTCTGGAAAACATCCAGTCAGGTAAAGTAAAGTTTGTAGAATCAGTAAAGATCGAATACTATGATTCATCTTTCCATACACCTATAAAAAGAACAAAATCCTGCTCTTAATCTTTTTCGCTAGGATCAGTGGAATATGGTTCAAAATTAGGTTCTGGACAGTGACCGACAAATTCTTTGATTGCATTGTAAGGAGGCCAGAACGGAGGTGTTGGAAAAAAAGAAGATCGCGTTATAACATTAAGGCTAAGTGGGTAGTCACTCAATGGGAAGTATATCTTTATATTATAATACAATGTATATTTTGTATTATCATCGGTTTTCTGAACCTTGATGACTTCTTTCATTTTAATTTCCAATTTATTCAATGGGGATTTAAACAAAAGATCAAAGTCACAATAAGGATCTCTTCTATTTTTTTTGTATTCATCTACCCATACATCCATCACGTCTTCACTGTCTCGATAACCAAGTAATTTAGATGATAAATCACCTCTAAAAGTAGTATTATTGATAATCCAGCCAAAATTTTTCATTTCAATATTCAATTTCAGCTCTTTCACAAATGGCAAAATGTCTTTCATTGTAATGGCTCGTGGATCAATTTCATATTTGATAAAATCTTTCTCTACAAATTTGTCTCTCATATAGAATATCCCTGGTGCAATCTCTTCTACTGCGGGTCCATCGATCCAATCTTTTCCAAACATTGGTTTTTTGCAGGAACTACTTCCTATGAATAGGAAAATGACAATCACATATTTTGTTTTCAATTGAGTCACCAGTTCTTAACTTACTCTAAATATCATACTACCAAGCTGATTGATACTCTTAATTTTATTTGCACCATCGCCTATACTCTCTCTATGAAAAAAGTCTTTTCACTTCTTTTCTCTCTTTATTTTCTCTTCCAATTCCCACTCTCTGCTGATTGTGAATTCCCTTACCTGTACAAAATTGCCGATGACCTGGAAATCAAATCAGAACCAAAAGAAGACTCTAAGACCCTAAATACAATATCAAGATTAAAATTTGGCCGTTGTCTGGAACAAAGCCCACCAAACAAATTACAAAACAACCCAGCTTTTTTCCAAATTCGCCACGAAGATGTTAGCCAAGGCTGGGTTGATGCCAAGAAATTTTTTTTCATTAAGGAACCATTGGGAACCAAAACCTTCTATCGGAAAAATCGAAAATCGTCGTTTCCGATGGAGGTGATGGATTTTTGTTTGTATGGAAAATTGTGGATGGAGATACCACACTCATTCATAAAACAGGCAATTACATGCAAGTGTAGGTAAGGGAGAAGTAAATGGTAGAAATTTGACCTAACCTTTCCATTACGATTTATGATTTTTAAGCCGGCAATGGCTTGGATATTCCCGTTCAATTTTTATCTGGTAAGTAATCTTCCTACCGAACAATGGAACGAAAATCTTATTTCTCAACGTATAATGAAATTAATGCCATAGGCATTCCCAACGGCTCCATAACAAAAACTAGTTTTGACCTAAAAGATTCTTAAATCACTAAAGAAGTGTATTCAAAATCAGAGCTACTTTTATAGACAGCAACCTATTCCTTTGCGGATGGAACCATCAAACCAATGCAGTGAAGGCAAATTTCTCGAATTTGTTACGCTACCAATGCGATTTTAAACTCCGTTTATTTAAGGAGAATCATATTCAAAAACATCAACAGTCACTTTACGACCGTTTTTTTTGAAATACAAATCCTCTAATTTTTTCATATCACTAGCGGTGCGGCCTTTAATTTTTTTAAAACCGAAAAATTCCACGCCTTTTAAATCAAGGAGGCAATTAAATTCTTTAGGTGACAATTCGATATTGGTTAGGTGAAAGCTTTTTATTTTCATATCGCTTTTGCATAAATTACAAAAAGCTTCATTAGTAAATTTCTTCAAAGGTCCTTGGAAACTCAATTCTTCTATAAATTCAAATCTCTTAAGACAGTTTAGGTCTTCATCATTGATATTTGTATTCACGAAGCCAAGATTGTTGTGAAACTGATTTTTTTCAGATAATTGGCAAAATAAGCCATTTTTAATTGCAACATCCTTTAGACTCAAAAGCTTCATTTCACTAAGATTACATTCGTCTAGTTGATTAAAAAAAGATTCTGCAATTTTATTATTGTCTATTATCAAATTTCTAAGATTTGGCAAACTGCAAATTTTCCGTAAATCTCCATCAATCATCTTCGTATTTGGATATGCCGTCACATAGGAATGGATTCCTTTGTAAGAATTAATTTCTACATCATATCCTTTGCTTTGTAAATCACTTACGATCAAAGTAGAATTCAGTTTCTGATCCACTTCTATTTTTTGTGATGTATTACATTGACCAGAAACTGCGAATAAACCGACTAGTATTAGACATTCAAAATATTTCATGTTTATTTCTTTGAGTATACGGGAAAAGCAATACTTTCTGGAGTTTTCAGTCTGTAAGTCTCCTTTGTATACAAAATAGAATTCTTAATATCATTCGGATCTACAATCGATCCATTAATATTACTATGCCCTGTATCTTTTACTATCCAATCACTCCCTGGACCATCTCGATGAATGGAAATTGTATGTCCACTAGTAATACGAATCATCACTGAATTGGATGTGGTTGTTTTCATGGCGTCTGCAATTTTCACATAAGCTTGGTCGCGAGTGATATTAGGATTAGTATCTTCAAAGGTATCCCTATACCACTCTTTACCATTTGCCTTTGCATAAGCATTCATAATTGTGTCGTTACCCGTAACATACATAACACTCCCTGGCTTGATTTCGATACTATTTTTATGATTTTTAACAAAATCAACAAAATTATCAGGAACTGCAGAACCAAATTCCTTGCGACATGTTGCCCAGAGAGACGCTGCTTGGTGATATAATTCCATCGCGCTTAGATTGTTTGGTCTTGTAGTAACCTATCTTCATCTGGATTCCGAGACATTGACAATCTATCGAATTGTAACACTATTCAGAATGGAAACTGCATGATTGGTAATTTCACTCCAATCTCTCTCTGAAAAATTTGGAGTGTAGATCATATTGATCGTGATACGATATGTTTTTTGGTATTTTTTATGGTAATAAAAGGCGATTACCTTGCTTCCAATGATTTCACCTGGGCCATAAAGGATCTCCATGGGCTCTGTTGTGTAGCGAAGATACTGTTTCCAATGAGGCAGCGAAGTAGGAGTCAATCGAAAGTCTTTTTGTTTTGACTCGGAAACTATTTCATCAAAAGATTTCATTGAATCATCAATGATAGATACATCGATCAGTAGAGAAAAACATTCGGAAACTTCTTTGCAATCAGCCTTGAAAAAGGTGATTGGATATTTGAATTGTTCCTGCACTGAATCAGATCTCTCCGTCATTTTCGGAACATAGATGACAAGAGATTCCACTTGTTCTTGCCTGATTGGATAAAAACGAATCCCACGGTAACTTTTGTTTAAATTCGGTTTCTCCGCCTCTAGTAGGATTAGCGGAAACAATACAATTAGTAGGCAAATCTTTTTCATGACAATATTCTAAACCGATTATGGTTTTTCATAACCAACTGGATCGTAAATGGAGGCTTCAATCTTTCGTTTGTGTTTTGCTTCATAGGCAGAGACAAACTTCTCCATTTGGCTCTCAGGAACATGTTTCCACCTTTTTAACATAACGTCTTTGAGAGAGGGTAGGTTTAACATACAATCCGTACTTTTTTTTGTTAGAAAATCAATATCATCCATTCGAAGGAATGTAAGATTTTTTGCATTCTGAGAAAATTGGCACATTCCTTCATCAGTAATTTTGGCACCTTCCCAAACGATAAAAGTATCCAAATTTTGTATTTGTGAAACACAAGTAAGTTCTGAATCTGTCAAAGGAATATAATTAAAATCAATTCTTATCTTTGGAGCCTTCAAACCTTTCGCAATTTCACAAATCTGAAAATTATTTAGTTTGATATTGTCTATTAGAATTGTATCTACGTTAGAATTTTTACATGCCCGAATTTCTTCAAGGCTGAAATCAGGCAATTCACCTGACTCGATCGACAAGTATTTCAATTTTTTAATTGAACAAACTTTTAGTAAGTCTCCAGGCAAGTATTGCCCCTTCCCGTTCATTTTTATAGCGGGAATTTTAACTTTATTTTTTGCATCTATTGTTTCCAAATAAAAACGATATGACCGAGAGGATAACTCTTGGATCAGTTCTTCATCCGACATTTTCGCTATATTTTCTGAAGTTGTAGAACAAGTTGTGAGAAAACAGACGAAGAAAAAGGATAGTGCCCTTTGCAATGGATATTTCATTTTTATTTCCCTTTGATTCGGAATGTCCGAGGGATAAACTACAACTGACAGATCTTAAAGTCTATTCTAAAATCAGGAAGCGATGGGTTTTTAAAGAAGTCAGTGAATCAAATCAACATTCGTTGCTTCAATATTCATTTGGAGCATTGCAATTGCCATTGAGACGATACATTCCCCGATCACTCACCCCCCTTCTCAATACCTTCTCTCCTCTACCGTAAAAAAATCTATCTGGCTCAATACCGGCCCACAATAGAACAAACTGATTGTGGATAATAGAATATTCGGTTCCAAAAGATGCCGAAACGATATTGATTTCCCTCTGGTCTCACCTTCTGACAGTTTAATTTCCTGAATGCTTTTTTTCGTCATCTGAATGGAAGGGCAAACCACTTTGTCTTCCCTTAAAAATTCACATGTGTTCGAGGTGTAAGGAACCGTTGGATTTTTTGGATCATAGGGTTCTCTAAATTGAAAGCCATGATAAATTGTTAGATCACTTACCTTACAACGAAAGAAGGAAACATCACCATACCGAAGTTTTGTGATCGCATAATACTCTCCTAGTTTTAGAGGGATCGCAAAGGAAGGATCAGACGGCCGGAGATTCACAAACTTTTTGATATGGTCCTGAGATGAACAATTGTATTCCCCATGGCATCCCTTTGGATCTTGGAATACTTTAGTCTCAACCACTACATAACCATCTCGGATGGAATTGGTCCATCGAAAGTATCCGTAATTTGTGTCAGTCAACACATCTGCTTCCAACGTTTTGGGATCGGAAGTCGAACATTGGAACAGAAGAAGGGTTAGGAGAGAAAAGGAAATGGATAGGTATTTTTTCACTTTGTTTTGTTTACTATTTATAGTTAGGTTTCGAAACTAAATCTGATTTTTGATTAACTTGAAATATTCTCGAATTATATTCACGGGGATCGGACAAGTTCCTAGGTAAGAATTTATTTATGATACAGATTTACAAACTCATCAAAAACTTCTTTTCCATTACTAGATTCATTCAAACACCATTCTTTCACTTTTTGTAAATCAAATCTTTGATTCTTTGCAACGAGTAAAGCTTGGTCTAAACATTCACGTGCGTTAAAATGTAGGTAAGAAGCAAGTCTATCTTTAATACAATCAGTAGGTGACAAAATCTTTAGAATTTTACCATGAAATTCTTTTTCATCTGGAACAATTTTATAATCATCTCCAATCGATACTGGTGCAGAAACGAATTCAATGTATAAATGTTTGCACTTTGGATGAACAAAATGGCGATTTACTTTTTTAAAACCTATGCTTTCCATTATAGTTTGAATTTCAGATGATTTTGATAATAGAGGTTCAACTAAATCTAAATCACCGGAACGATATGCACCTTTAGAATAGATAGCAACAACTGCACCTCCAACTAAAACCGATTGGATTCCTTGATATGCAAGATGCCATCCAACAAATTTCCAAAGCTCTTCCTCATTAACTTCTAACCAATTAGGTTCTTCCATAAATTGGTTTTCCCTTTTCGCGAGGTCTTCTTCTTGTGGAGAATATTTTTTCCTTTTCTTCCATTGTTAAAGAATGATAAAATATCTCTAGAATAGCCTTTATTGGTTTAACGAAAGGGGATTTTTGATTAAAGGAAAAAACCCTGGTTCTTCCTACATTTTTAGCAACAATGATACCAGTTTTTTCGAATCTTTCCAATTGCATTCGGATAGGTGTAGATGCTACGCCATAGTCTTTCGCAATTGCGGCCGAATGAATTTCATTGTAATGAAATAGGTGCAACAATACTCTCGATGCAGTTTTATTTCCAAATATTCCATCAAGGATCATTGCTAATTTGTATCAATCTACCAATGATTATCAACTAAAAAATAGTCGATATAAGCTAAAAACTAGTCCATAGAGTGCGATATCATATCGGGATTAGTGAAATAGCACAACTTTAAACTGCGAAGTAATTTTGGGACCGGGTGTGGCTTACGAAACCTCTTCCCATTTCTTTCACAACCAAGCGAGTACCTGCACTCCCGGAGAATAATGGCTTAGGTTTGGATTCCCAAAATTGACTAACCCATCGTAGGCCGCATAACGAAGGTTTAGTTTCGAAAATTCCACTTGGAATAATTCCCAAGGTTTGTGGTGCACATCCATTGCTGTTTCCTCTGGGTTTTTCCCTCTGTACAATGAATACCGTTCCGTAAGCCAAAGTTCTTTGGGAGAGGGAAAGTCGATTCTGTCTTTCTTTAAAAATTCAATTCCAATCTCACAACGTTTCCCACGCAATGTGTAAGAATCGTTTGTCCGAATGATCGGAGAATGTTGGTATGGTAGTCCCGAAGCCAACCTCGCAAAAATTGTTGGTAGGATTTTTTCTGCTTCAATACTGAGAAAATACACACCAGGTTTGCCATCACGTGTCACATAGGTACGTAGATTCACTTCATGAAAAGTGGAAAGGAATGGGATGGGGAAGGTAAACCTTGGACGTACTCGATCCATAGTAAAGGCAACTACTGATACCCAATGTTCGCCATCAAACTGATCCAATTCCAAATGCTGAGGAACAAGTTCTCGTAACCGTTTCCCATTCACTTGGTAATGCAAAAAAATAACTTCGTTCCATTCTTGGTACCAAAACCAGGAAGGGTTAGGAATGGGCCATGGCCTGTGGCCAACTGTATGTAAGATCGTCTGGATAGGTTCTTTCATATAGAATTCACAAGTGGGTGGATTCTAATTCCCTTACACACTCTCTTAAATATTAATCGCCTCACCAAGTACTGCTGCAGCACTTTCCATAATCCCTTCCGCAAGTGTGGGATGAGCATGGATGGTATTGGCAAGTTCCCTCACAGTAATTTCCATATTGGCACCTAGTGTCAGTTCTGCGATGAGTTCAGTTGCTCCAGGCCCAATGATATGTGCTCCTAAAATTTCACCATGTTTGGCATCGGACACAATTTTTACCATTCCCGTTGTATCCCCTTGTGCTTGGGCACGTCCACTCGCAGTAAACGGAAATTTACCTACCTTAATGTCGTGTCCCATTGCTTTTGCTTTGTCTTCACTAAGACCCACACTCGCCACTTCTGGATGGCAGTACGTACAACCTGGTATGTATGCATAATTCAAACGTTGGATTTGGATGTGATGAGGATTTCCCATACGAATGGAGATGTCCTCTGCCGCACGAATCCCTTCCGCACTTGCCACATGGGCAAGCGAAGGTGTCGGAATACAATCACCGATCGCATAAATATGATCTATGGTGGATCTATAGTTTCCTACATATTCCACAAACCCATTTTTTAATTTCACTCCAATCGCATCGAGGCCAATGGCAGTTGTATTTGGAGTGATCCCCACACCCACAATCACCTTATCAAAGTTTAATTTCTCTTTTTTAGCGGAATTTCTATCAAGTAACGTGAGTTCAACGCCTTTCTCAGAAACAGTTGCTGTCTCCACACCATAACTCAAATACTGTTCAATCCCTCGTTTTTTAAAACTACGTTCGAGTATCCCAGAGATTTCTTTGTCCTCATTCGGAAGTAGGTGGTCTTGGTATTCGATGATGGTGACTTTAGATCCCATACTTGCATAAAAATCAGCAAATTCAACACCAATCGCACCTGCACCGATGATGGCTAAATTGGGAATGACCTTTGGTTCCACCATGGCTTCTCTTGCAGATAACACTCGTTTGCCGTCAAAAGGTAAAAAAGGTAGGGATTTGTTTTTGGCACCTACTGCCAATATAAAATAATCTGCGGTAAGGGATGAAGTTTCACCCGTGTTGGATTTCACCTCTATGGTTTTTGCATTTGTAAAACTTGCTTCACCATTTACCACGGTGACCTTGTTTTTTTTCATGAGGAACTCAACACCTTTTGCCATTTGGTCTGCCACTGACCGTGAACGTTTGATGATGGCCTCAAAATCGGCTTTGATATTGTCTGCCGAGATTCCAAATTTAGACGCTTCTCTTAAATGTTCTAAAACATGTGCACTTTCTAACAATGCTTTGGTGGGAATACAACCCCAATTCAAACAAACTCCACCGAGTTTGTCGCGTTCGACAACACATGTTTGTAAACCGAGTTGGGCAGCGCGAATAGCAGCGACATAACCACCTGGCCCTCCTCCAATCACGATCACTTGGAAATGGTTTGAATTGGACATACGTTCTCCCGATAGAATGAGATACCGTACTAAAAAAAGAAAGTCAAGACCTCTTTTTGGCGACGATGAGCATCCTTGCGCCTGTTTTGATGTACTTTTCTCCGTCGTAATTGCTATACACGTTTAAGATATCAAATTTGTTTTCGTCTAAGAAATTCCTGACTTGTGGGAAATGAAACACTCGCATGGTATGTTTGTCTTTTAAATCCTTTTGGTTTAAATTATAAACATAATTCACTTCTACGATGGCAATGTCATCTGCCCTTGTTAACCGAAATCCGCGGTTCCTTCGTATGGATGTTGTCCCTTGTCTTACATTGCTTACAGTGGTGATGGGTTTGCGTTTGATGCGGTGGATGGGATCTGCATTCCAAATTTCCAAAACAAGTAACCCAGCTTGTTTTAAGTTTTTATAACAATTTCGTAGGAAATTTTGTACCAAATCATCATTTACTAAATAATTAAATGTTCCATACAAACAAATCACTCCATCAACAGGTTGTTTGGCGACGTAGTTTTCCATTTTTCCAAGTTCAAAACTACAATGTGGAAATCTTGCTTTTGCAATCTCGAGCATCCGGGGTGATCCGTCTACTCCATGTGGTTTGAAACCCATCCCTTGTAATTCTTTGATGTGTTCCCCTGTCCCACACCCAATGTCGAGGACAGTATAAATTTTATGTCGCTTGAATGTTTCTCTTAAGAAAAGGATTTCTTCCGAAAACTTTCGGCCAGGTTCTTCGATGGTAAAATAGTATTCTGCTAATTCGGAATAGAGTTTCATTTGCCCCTAGCGGAAAAGGAAAATCAGTTTAGCGAATCCCCATTTTACCCGTTATATTGAGTAACGGCTAAGGTACCATGAAACGATATACAATTCCTATTATTTTTTTTGCCATTGGTGTGACCCTACAAACCCTGTTTTACTTTTCCTGGGTGAGTTTCACTCTTCTCACAGTTTCATGCCTTCTCCTCACTCTCTTTTTGTACAGTTTGGATTTACAGTCCTTAACCAATTCTCCAGAAACTAGTGCATCAAGCAAAGATGTCTTATCCAATACAAAGGTAAGTCCACTGAACGAATCAAAGGAAACTTTTGCTTCGGAAGGAGTTTTTGATACACAAGTTACACAAACGCAGGAAGCCTCCAATGATGTAACAGAAGAACCAAAACCAAAAGAAATCTTATGGAAAGTGGACCCTATTTTTTTTGCGAGAGAATCGGTTCGATTGGAAGAACGAAATCTTTTTTGTGATACGGTAAAGGAATTTCCGTTTTCCTTCGCTAGCCCCAAACTCTCTTCCATCCAATATGTATACTTTGATGGAAAAGAATTTAAAGAATGTTACTGGCAAAAGTCAGAAATGTTAGTCGAAACAGATGATAATCCTGTTGAATGGAATGAATGGGAAGAAAACCAAATTAGAGAATCTCTACCTGTGATTTCCAAAAACAAACGTAAGTTATATGTTCCATTAACCATCAACGCGAATTTATTTGGATTTTTATGTTTTACTTCCAAAGAAAGTTGGTCAAACGAAGACATCCAAGTGTTTTGGGAAGAAACAACCAATTTGTCTGAAAAAATACTGGCAAAACGTGAATACGCAAAAGTCACCAAACACCCGTTCACAAAACTATATACGGTTTCCCATTTTTACCAAATGGCAAAAGCTTCCTTTGAGGCTTCTGAAAAAAAGACCTTGGTTTTATTTAAGTTCATTGATACCAACTTCCAATCGGAACTTGCCATCGGACTCAACCATATGGGAATCAAACAATCTGTACTTGGCCTTGGACTTTTCCAATTGGAAGAAGACTTATATGCAGCTCTCATTCCCAACGAACGACTAGAATCTTTTTCTTCTTTTTTCAAACAATTCATTGAGGAACTAGACCAATTGGGTTACCCTTCCGAAGTGGCACTAGGTTATTCCAATCCACTCATACCTGATTTAAGGTTTGATGCTTGGATCAAAAAAGCATATAGTTCTTTAGAAGAGAGTATCCTCTACCACGCAGCTTAAATGGATCCACTCATTGATGAAAAATTCATTTTAACGGTTTCACAAGTATTACCGGACCACTTTTACAAAACCTTACTCGTGTTTGCTGAAAGAGAAGCATATGGTCCTTCCAAAAATGAAGGACTATGTTTCGAAAATTGTACGTTAGTAGAATTTGTGGGTGATATCAATGGAAAACTCTATTTAGCACTCGATGGTTATACTAAACTCAAACTTTTACCGAAAATAGCCAAAGCCTTTCAAATTGATCCAACTTCTAGAGCCCACTCATCGTCCATCATGATGGAATTTGCCAATCAAATTGCAGGTAAATTGATTACAGAAATGCGTCTTGGTCGTTACGAAATTGATATCTTGCCACCAGAAAATTTAAATCACAAACTAGTTCCGATTTCACTGAAACACTTTCGCCAATACATTCTCATCTTTAACTTAAAAGACCGACGTGGGGATGAATACATGGGAAGATTGTACCTGATTTTATTGTTGGAAAAATTTCCCACTCCCCAAAACTAAAGTCGAATGAAACCCTATGTTTTGGCTCTCCCTCTAATTTTGAGTTATGCCGGACTAAAACAAAAAAAATCTCTCGAACGAAAAGAATTCACTTTATCCGAAACGGGTCGTCGTAGTTTTCTTTTTTATCCGAAGTACACTGATCCAACATCCTTACCTGGTGTCTACATCCAACATGGAATGAGTGCCATGGGTATTGATGACCAAAGGATCATCGACTTAGCAGAAAACATCGCAAGCACTGGGCATAGTGTCATATTACCAGAACTTCCGGAAGTCAAAGGATTAAAAATCGAAGAAACTACCATCTCCAATATTCAAAATTTGATGTTAGAGATTTATTCAAACAAACAATTGTTTAACGGTAATGACTTAGGGTATTTATCTGCTAGTTTTTCTGCGGGAATGGGAATCATTGCTGCTTCCAGATCCAATACTCGTGATAAAATCAAATCGAGTATGCTCATAGGTGGGTATTGTAACTTTTTGGAAGCAGTTCCTTTTGTTTTCTCTCATTACGAAGTAGATCCGTACGCTGTGTATGTTATTTTATATAATATGCTCCACCGTTTCGAACGAGAACTCGCAGAAGAACTTGAGTCCGTGTATTATGAAGCCGCCCTAGACAATGGACTCAAACGAACAGGGCAAAATGCCAAGTCCGAATTGTATTTAAACAAATCTTCGAAACTTGCGAAAGAATTTTTTGACCAAGTCCACAACGATCGAACCTTTCGGATCAGTTTGGCCCAACGGGTTTTGGACACAGTTCCCGAAAAAATGCCAGAAAATCTTTCTCCTTTTTACCAATTGGAAATGTTAAGTGGCCCAGTTTCCCTTCTGCATGGAAAAACAGACCCCGTCATCTCGGCCGAAGAATCGGAAAAACTGGCCCTCCTCCTCAAAGGGAAAGGGATCCCTTATGTCCACAGGACTTCCACTGCCCTTACCCACGGAGACAGTCTCCCTCTCCATTCCCAAATTTTTGGGGTCCCTGCTCTCTTACAAACTTTTGGAAGTTTTCTGCACTGGTTAGACCAATAGCACTACAGAAATTGTCGATTCTCCTAAAAAACCTGCCGATACTATAGTCAGAATGGACGTAAAAAATGCACCGGACTTCAATCCGGAACGAGGACTCAAGATCCAAATCTCCGAGGATCGTTTGACAGCCACTCTCTTAGTCAAACCAGTTTGGCTGTTAGGTGGCTCTATGAGCAATATACTCATTTATGAAGCACTAGATAACGCGTCCATTCATAGAGACCGCATTTTGATGAAAGATGTGGACCTAGCTGCCCTCGAAATTGATAAAATTTTAAAGGATCCAACCAAGGTAAAAGAGGATTTTACGTTTGTTGTTGGGAAAGGGATTCCCGCCAAACAAGGGGAAAGTGGTTGGATTAAGTTTTATTTTCCAAGAGCCCAACGAGTTGTTTTAAAAGAAGATGGTTCGGCTGATTTTCGTAATATCAATAAATATGTTCACGTAAAAGAAGGGGAAAAACTTGCTACCTTATTTGAAGGGGTGGCGGGAGAACAAGGAACAGACGTCCTTGGAAATCCAATTTACCCGAATCCTATTGACAGACCAAGGCTCACCTTGGGTAAAAATGTTTTGCCTAAAACCATTGATGACCCTGAAAAACCAGGTAGACAACTCAAAGAATACTTTGCCACGTTAAGTGGTGTGGTATTTTCAACAGACACTTCTCTTACCGTATCTCCTGAGTTAAATATTGAAAGTAATATTGGATTAGGAACAGGGAATATCAATTTTGAAGGTACCATCCGTGTCAAAGGAACCATTGAAGAAGGTGCGATTGTCAACTGCCAAGGTTCCCTTTATTTAGATGGAAACGTTGAATCATCTGATGTGGTTGTTGGTGAAGATTTAGAAGTCAAAGGTGGAGTGAAAGCAAAAGGTAAGGGAGTGATCCGCATCAAAGGTGATCTTCGTGCAAAGTTTGTTGAAAATGCTAACCTTGAAATTGATGGCGATTGTATCATCGAAAACTTTATTTTAGGAAGTAGAATCCTTTGTTTGGGGAATATCATCTTAACTGGGGAATCCTCTTCTATCATTGGAAGTGATTTAATTTCCTACCAAGGAATCACCGTTTCCTCACTCGGTTCCTCAGCACAAATGGACACAGTTGTAGAAGTTGGATTCCATTATAAAAATGACCGACTTCTTACAGAAGGGAGTTCTCGCCTTTCCGATATGGAAAAGGAACTGGAAGCACTTGTACCTGAAATCCAAAAGATCAAAGAAGTGGTACAACGTTCTCGTGGAAAAATTGATGATGCCAGAAAAGAAAAGTTCAAAGAAATCTTTGATGCCTATCAGAAAAAAAACAAAACTGTTGAGTTACTCAAATCAAAAATTGAAGAACTAAAAGGTGCTCGTTACAACCAAGACAATGTAAAAGTGGTAGTACGAAACACTGCTCACCCTGGAGCTGTCATCAAATACAGAAGGCAAGTGGAAAAAATCACCAAAGCACAATCAGCTTTTGTAATGAACTTTTTTCCAAACCAAGACAAAGCAATGCTCACAGCCTTTAAAGGCAAATGATAAGTCAGCTAACCTGAATTAGTCGCACTGTAATCAATTTAACTTTAGTCCCAATTTTTTCAATTTTGGGAAAATCACATAATGGCAATACGGATTTTGTGGGTTTAATGTAAAATAATTTTGGTGGTAATCTTCTGCTTTGTAAAAAGTAGGAGCTGGCGAAATTTCAGTGACGATGGGATCAGGGAACATATAAGCATGTTTTCTTTTGGATTCGACTGCGAGTTCTTTTTGTTTTTCATTCAAATAGAAAATCACAGATCTGTATTGTGTTCCTACGTCATTCCCTTGCCGATTGAGTGTGGTTGGGTCATGTGAGGCCCAAAAAATCTCCAATATTTTGGAATAGGATATCACTTCTGGGTTAAACTCAATTTGGATCACTTCGGCATGACCGGTGGTTCCTGTGCAAATTTCCTTATAACTTGGGTTTGGTGTTTGACCACCTGCATAACCAGATTCTACAGAAATTACACCCTGGATGCGTAAGTACACTGCTTCCGTACACCAAAAACACCCACCACCTAAAATCGCTTTTTCCGTCATACTTTCTTTAGACGAATGGGAATCTCTCCAGGTACAAAACATCCTAATTCTGTAATAAAGTTTTTGATAAATTTGGCCTTTGTGATGTCAAAAGATGGATTGAGAGCTCTTGCACCAACGGGTGAGGTTTTCCCCTCCGGAAATAAATACTTTCCCTCCGGAGATTTTAAAAAATCAAACTGAGTTACTTCTGATTCCTTTCGCATTTCAATGGGGATCTCCTCGCCCGTTTTTAAATTGAGATCAAAACTGTCCTTTGTTGCACAAACATAAAACGGTACGTTATGTTCGTGGGCAACAATTGCTAAATTGTATGTACCAATTTTATTCGCCGTATCTCCATTCGACGCAACACGATCACAACCAACAAGGACTGCATCAATTTTCCTGTGGTTCATGAGCCATCCAGACATTCCATCTGTGATGATATAACATTCGATCCCTTCTTCCATCATCTCAAAAGCAGTGAGCCTTGAACCTTGTAAAAATGGTCTTGTTTCATCAGCATATACAACAACCTTTTTTCCCAAGTCACGTAGACTTCGGATTACCCCAAGTGCTGTTCCATGACCTGCTGTTGCCAACGCACCTGTATTACAATGGGTAATGATATGAAACTCTTCCTGGTTTTTGGGAAATAAATTTGCCCCATTTTTTCCCAAGGTTTGATTGGCATTGAGATCATCCACCATCATTTCTAGTGCATACGATTCCCAAATTGTTTGTACGGATTCCCAAAGAGTTTCTGCTTCCACTCGTTTTTTTGCTTCTTGTAATGCAAAACTTAGATTCACCGCAGTTGGTCTCGACTCAAACACTTGTTTGATGAGAGAATCAATCTCTTGTGAATCGACTTTCCCTGATTTTTTTTTGGCACCAAGAGTGAGACCAAAAATACCAGTGATGGCAATTGCAGGTGCTCCCCTAACAGCCATTTCACGAATTGCAAGTATTGTTTCTTCAACAGTCTTAATTTCTAAAAATTCTTTTTTGCCTGGCAAGGCCCTTTGGTCAAGTAGGGAGAGATAAGTGGATTTCCACTGGATGGGTAAAAATTCCGGTTGGGGCATCTTTCCATTTTTTTTGTGCGATGCAGGAAAAAAATGAAAAAACGGGTTGACGGATCTCTGTGCAGCGCACAAAAAGGAATAGTGCATTGCACAACTGAGAACCGAAAAAAGGAGAAATGAAAATGGAACAACAAGTAAAAGACGGATTAAACTTTATCTTAGGCGCAGTAAACACTGCAAAAGTAGAAGCTGAAAAGGCTTTCTCTAGCATCAATGCAGAATTTCAAAACTTAGCAGCGAAAGGTGCTCAAGACCAAAGCGAAATTTCTGTAAACCTTAGAAAATACGTTCAAGAAGGTCTTTCTCAAGTAGAAACCATCGTTGGAAAAGCTAACACTGTTGTTGCGGAAGCAAAAGCAAAAGTAGCAACTGTTACTTCAAAAGCATAATCCAAATCACTTATCAAAAAACCCGGATACTTCACCTCTATTCGGGTTTTTCTTTTCCCACTCTTCCTTCCAACGAATCCAATCCATTCCTAATTCCGACTCGAAATACAAACAAACAGACTCCAAGGTCAAAAAAGCATCGTAATTGATTTCAAAGGATGTGAAATTTTTTTGAATGGATGTAACCAATCGTAATCGAAACAATTCTACAAGTTCCAATCGAAAGGTTTGGAACATTTCTTCGACGTTATGATCGGAATGGGCAAAAAATTTCTCAACTGCATATGTAAAGATATGATCAGCGGATAAAAAAGAATATTCGATCGAATCTTTCGCAATTTCGACAAACAATACTTCCCACAATTCAGCGAGTGCATTTTCCTTTGTTTTACAGTCATAAGCCTGGCAAATGGATGTTCCATAAAATGAAAAATTTTGGCTTTTGGGATCTCCTGTAAATATAGGGTGGATCATACAACCTATTCTTTGTTTGGTGTCGTCTACATAACCCAAAAAAGGACAATTGTATGTCATTTCATCTTTTTTAGGTAGATTTGACTCTTTGGTTTCTCTTTCTTTTCGGTAGATGGGAAATGTATGCCTGATATCAAAATTGACAGTGTTATGAAATTCAGTTGTTCGTTCTAAGAGTAAATTTTTGAATTCTTTGGTTGTAAGTTTTAAATTAAAAAGTCCACAACAGGCACCACAGGAAACATTCCCTCGTTCTGGATGGCATAAACTCAATTCTGTTTAGCTCCGATTACAAACGGAATGAGACCATTGAATACAAGTTCCAATTCACCAGTTTCCTTTTTCTCTTTAAAATAAGTTTGAAAAGGGATTACCATTTTTCTGCTTTCGTGTAACAACACTAAGTTTCCTTTGTGATGTGACAATTGTTCTAAAAGTTTTTCACGAGATCCGTGGGAAGTCGGATACAAATACGATGGTTTGATCCCTTTAAAATAAAAATGTGGGTTATTGTTCTCCGAAACGAGTAAGATACTGATTCGTTCTAATTCAGCAAATTCCAACAACATATTCTCTAAAAAAAACTGAAGAATGATTTGGTAAGATTCTAATTCTTCCGCATTGATATCACTCTCTTCCCAAACTTCCAACCATCCTAAGATTTTAAAAATGGTTTCCTTTTGTTCGTGTAAAACGGGAAGAGCAGAATCAAATATACTCGTAATCTTTAATTTTTGAAAATCCCATACACAACTATAAACAAGTTCCCACCATTTACGTAGTGTAACAGCATCATCCAAATTATTAGGTATGGATTTGTTCATTGCGTGTGCAGCATGATCACTAAAAACAATCATTCCAACCACTTGGCTTATCGATTCAAACAATCGGATCAAATTGAGGAGATTTGTTTTATCAACTGTTTTGTTTTTATTTAAATGATTACACTTGGAATAAGAAGCAGCGATTGGAGTTGGATAAAACTCTAATACAGCAGTTGGATTTAAAATTTTTGCTGAATGAAAATTCCTACGTTCTTTCACAAACATTGCAAAATCAGGATTCCCATATAAAGAATAATTAGCCCAAGTTAAATCATTCGCATGGTAATTACGTCTTGCAAATTCTTTCGATAAGAACAAGGACTCTCCAACAGATTTGTCTGAAAATAGATATGTATAAAATCTTACTGTAAAATCAATTGTCCTTTCATTGTCTAAAATTTCCCAATTTGTTCCTACAAATGTTTTGATTCCTGCAGTCAAGAAAGCACCTGCATATTGGTTTAAAATATTTGTATTTAATTTTTTACCTGCAGATTTTGCCGACATACAAGAGTTAGAGAATACTAAATCAGTATCAATACCTGTTGATTTAATTTCACGTGCCTTGAGAACTTTACCATCCGACAATAACCAACCATTTTCAAGAGAGTCATCGGAAAAATGTAAGTGGCCTGAATAATGGATGATATGTTTGTCTTTGATAAGAGAAAGTAACTTGAGTTTGGTGACCTGTTTCCCACCTATAAATTCTAATTCGAGGAGATGGTTAGGTACCTTTTGACTGAGAACTGAAAATAAAACCTCACCTTCCTTTTGAGCATGTGGCAAATCTTCAGTTGGATCTGCAATGATGAGCATTTTGATTTTACGATTTTCTTTATGAGTGGAACGATGTAGACCACCCCGAATCGTTTTTCCAATTCGAAATTTGTCAGAGAGAAAACTCGTTCCATCATGTAATAATTCCCAAGGAACAAGAGCAAGTGTTGGATCAATATTAAAATGGATACTATGTTTGTTTGTGTTTTTTAATTTTTCGATGATAGAGGTCGGGAAAAACTGTTGGAAAAATGTTTCCCCGAGTACTTTCAGATCCTGTAAAATATCAACATTTAATATTTGGTTGGGTTTGGACAATACGGATTGGGAAACATGGACAAGACGTTCCACTTCACCCAAATACTCTAAAATCAAATCATCATCTAACGTAGATTGTATGTGGGATTCTTCTACAGGAAGATTATCCTCTAAAACATTGAAGATATTGACATTTCCAACACGATCTATGATGAGAGAGAGCATTCTCCCATGAAGCTATCCAAGGAGAATGGACAAGTCAAACGATTTTGAAAGATTAGGACCCACAAACTCTATGGTGTAACTACCAGGGGTTAACCCCGAAAAACTAGCACTGCCATCCAGATTGATTTTGTTGGATAAAATGAACCTGCCATCCCTGCGAAGGTTTACTTGTTGGAACCCAGAACTTCCTTCCGCTTTGACGGAAAGGTAAACTTCTGTCTCATTTTCTTTTACGATCTGGTAATAGAACTTTTGGTTTTCTTTTGTGGTTTCTTCAAAAATAACAGAATTTGTATTTTCTGAACGTACATCAGCGGATGCCGAACGCATCATCGGAGCCAATTCCATTGTCTCTCGGATCTGGAACGACTCTATGAGACTATCAATCACACGAATCCCTGATTGTGTTAGGCGGACAATCAAATTGTCTTTTGTCTCAGGGCTCGACAAATGTTTTCGCGTGTATTCTTTTAAGTATTCTGGGAAAGGAAGTTGCGCACGGTGAACAGTGTTTTCAGCTTTATGGAGGAGAAAGGTCTCAGCTAACGCATCTTCCTTCCATACCTCTTTTCTCAATTCTGCAAAAAAGGATTCCTCACAGAACCAGTATGCATCCCAAAGGTCTGGGTGATCTTGCAACTCAGCCTCACTAGGAAATGCACCCTTTAGGAATAATTCCCTAGCAATTTCCAATGATTCTGCGTTAAAGTCCTGATTTTCCATGTGGCCCCTCCACGGTATAATGTATGACGAAGGAAATCACGACTCTCCCGCTACAGAATGCATTTTTTTTTGTATTTTTTCGAGTACACGGAGCAGGGTGACACTCACCCCACCTTCGGAAATCCCTAAGATTCGGGCAATTTCCCGGTAAGGGGTACGAACGAGGAAGTGGCCTTTTTGTTTTTTCTCGATTAGTTTTTTTCGCTGTTCGTACTTCTTCGCAAGGGCATGGTCCAATCGTTCTTTATAATATTGTGCTTCAACCGAATCTCCCTGGGCCTTTTGTTTTTTCTGCTCTTTTAAATCTAGAATATTCAAATACAAGGAAGTGATTTTGTCCTCCATCTTGAGGTTTTCCTCCTCGCGGTTGGACAACTCTTCTCGTAGTGACAAAATTTCAGAACGAATCTCTTCCTCAGGTCGGGTCGTTTTTTCCGCGATGTACAATATTTCTTCAGGGTCTAGGTGGAGGTAGTACACAAAAGATAATTTGAATACGATTCGATTTTCCATTTTAATTGTGGAAAGTACGGACTGGAATTGGTCGGAGACATCAAGCGCATGGGCAAGGGCATCCGCACGTTTATCGGGTTCGTCTTCGATTGTGCTGTATTCCTTCCCTTCCTTATTGACCTTGGAAACTGTCTGGGTTTTGACCTCACGTTTGGTGCGTTGCCAATCAATGAGTAGGTTTCGGAGTACGGAAAAAAACCAAGTCTTAAAACTCGATTTCCCAACAAAACTTTTGAACCGTTTGCCAGATTTGAGTCGCTCAAACGCATAAATATAATAGTCGGAAGCATCATCTTCCGTTAGATGAAAGACTCGAATGGGAAAATTATAAATATCTTGGGAATAATGATCAAAAAACTTTTGTAGGGATTTTTCGTTGCCAGTCCCACATTCTTTGACAAGTTCCAAAATTTCTTCGGTGGAATAAGAAGTCTGTTCCATAAACTACTTTCCTAAAAAGGAACCCACCCCAAGACTTCTAATAACATGAAACGTATTGTTGTGATTTTGACTCTTCTGGCAAGTTTTATTTTCGCTGAGGGACAGAAGTCCAAAGGGAAACTTAATTTTGTTTGGCCTATCCAAGGTTTGGAACTCTCCTCCCTAATCACGAGTACCTTTGGTGAATCGAGAAAAGACCACTTTCACAATGGATTAGACATTTCCTCAGTCTTACAACCCGTTCGTTCCATGGGAGATGGATTCATTTTGTACTCTCGTTATGCGGAAGATAATCCTTTTGAGGATGAAAGAGGTTCAGGAAATATTGTTTGGATTGCACATAAAAATGGTTATGTGAGCGGTTATTACCACTTAGGTGGAACAAGGAACGAACTCGTCAAAAACCATAAACCAGTGAAGGCGGGTGATACAATTGGAATCTCAGGTAACACAGGTCACTCAACCGGTGGACATTTACACTTTGTTCTAGGAAAAGACTACGGAAAAATTTTACTCGACCCTCTCTCCTATTTACCTCCCGTCGAAGACAATATGCCTCCTCAAATTGCCAATTTGTTCATCCATGTAGGAGAAAATTATACCAATCTAAATGATGGAGACAATATCAATGTATCCAAAGCTTTTCCGCTAACAGTAAGTATCATTGATGGTGGGATCAAAAATAGCCAACGAAGAGGTATCAAAGAAGTGAAATACTTATTTAATGGTGAAACATACAAAGTGGCAAATTTTGAATCCCTTCAATTTGATGGTTCCAAGTGGAAAACAAAAGATGGCCATAGTTTTGATGATTTATTCTTTAAAGACCGTTATTTGGTAGGAGTTTTGAATCTCAAAGCCGGCGAAAATACAATCAAAGTGCAAACAAAAGATTTTTCTGGTCATGAAGGAGAAAGAAACTTCAGTATTAACATCACAAGGATCAGTGGAGGAAATTAACCCTCCACCAAACTCCAATTCAAATATCCAAGAAAGCCAATCACTCGTAAAGAGCTTGGATTTGGTTTTTATATTTTTCTGTGATCACATGGCGTTTGAGTGATAACTTCGCAGTAAGCTCATCACCTACTTCAAATGGTTTTGGGATCACAATCACACCAACCACTCGTTCAAACGATTTAAATCCAGTTTGAGAATTAATCTTTGATTTGATCTCTGATTCCATTTTTTGGATCACATCTTTATCTTTCCAAAATTCTTTTCCTGGCGTTGTTTCAAATCGATTTAGATTGGGATACACCATTGCACTCAAAAATTTTTGGTCCTGCCCAACAACCATACATTGGTCAATCCATTCAGATTCTAAAATTTTAGATTCAATCGGTACTGGCTCCACATTTTCTCCTCCGAGCAACACGATTGTTTCTTTGGAACGACCTACTATACGTAAGTTATGGTTTGAAGTAAATATTCCTAAGTCACCAGTATTCAACCATCCTGCTACGAGCACCTTGTTTGTTGCTTCAGGGTTTTTATAGTAACCTGCCATAACCTGTTTTCCTTTAACGTGAATTTCCCCTTTTCTTCCATACACATATTTTCCGATTTCAGTATCTAGGAAAACTTCACCAGTGTTTAAGTCGACAAGTCGTAGGTCTGTTTTGGGAAATATTTTTCCAACTGAACCAGGAATGATTTCCTCAAAGGTTCGCATGGCAAGTACTGGTGCAGTTTCTGTCATACCATAACCTTCCAAAACAGGAATACCAATCATATTGAAGAATTCATCAACATGAAATGGTAGTGCGCCTCCTCCCGATACGGAACCTCTGAGTTCTCCTCCAGTTGCATTTCGAATTTTGGATAAAACTAAAAAGTCAAAAATAAAATATGGAAAACACACGACAAAGAATCGAATCAAATGGTAAACAAAGCGTATGATTTGTTTCCATATCACCATTGGATGGATATCGAGTACATTCCCAGTAATGACTTGTCTTGAATGAAAAAAACGTTTCGCAAAGTACATCGAAAGTTGAAACATCTTTTGTTTGACTAGTGAAGATTTATTTAAAGTACCTAAGATTCCACCATAAATGCTCTCCCATAACCTTGGTGCAGAAGCCATAAAGTTGGGTTTTATAAATTTTAAATCTTCTTTGAGTGTACGAACACTGCTGTAATAAGTACAAGCTCCATACGATAAACTAAAGATTTCAAATATCCTTTCGAAAATATGCCAAATGGGTAAGATCGAAAGTGTTTTATCACCTTTTTTTAAACTCAATGGTAAGTTCCTCAGTTGAAACAAAATATTTCCATGAGTTAACATCACTCCCTTCGGAGTTCCCGTTGTTCCTGATGTATAAATCATTGTAAACAAATCAGATTCTTTGATCGTATTCTCTAAAAATATTTGATCAGAAGGATCTTCTTTTCTTTTTTGATTTCCTATTGTCACTAATTCCTGTAAGGTTTTGATTTTAATTTTTCTGGATTTGAGTTCTTTGTTTTGTTTTGGTGGATAAAATAAAATGATTTCTTTTAGAAATTCTAAATCTTTTTCCAACCTGATCACTTTCTCAAATACAGTTTCATTTTCTACGAAAAGTATTTTGGATTCAGAGTGATTGAGAATGTATAATATATCTTGGTCGGTAACATCCGAAGCACGTGGTACGTCGATTGCGCCAAGGAGAGTTGTTGCAATACTCGTCTGGATCCATTCATAAGAATTGTCAGCAAAAATAGCGACTTTGTCTCTTTCTGACAAAGTTTCACTCAGTCCTAATGCCAAATGTTTTGCTTCATTTAACAATTCCATATAGGTTTTGAATTGGTAAACACCTGGACCCAATCTGGTTCCAAACGCTTTTTTATGCCCAAATCGTTTTGGGAGATCTAGATAAAAATCTATCATGGTTCGCATCGATATTCCTCTTTTGGATACAAGAGTAATCGATACAAAAACGTTTGTCGTCCTCTAGAATTCTTTGAGACTTATGGTTCGGAATGTTTTGATTGTTTTCGGAAATCTGTTGGCGTCACTCCCACCTTCTCTAAGAAAACACGATTGAAAGTGGATTTGGAATTAAAACCGACCGCATCGGCAATGGACAAAATGGTTCGTTCTTTGGGTTCCAATAAATAACGTTTTGCTTCTTCGATCCTATACTGGTTGATGTAATTGTAAAAACCAAAACCATATCGTTTATGAAAGTATTCAGACAACTGTCCTGACTTCACTCCAACTAACTCAGCCAATTTAGATAAACTTAAGTCCTCATCACAGAAAACTTTTTCCAACATCAATTCATATAATTTTTGATCGATTATTTCAATTGGAACAGAAGACAACTTCGATTTTTCATATTTATTTTTTTGAATTGTATCACGTACATCAGAAACAAAGGGTTCCCAAAATTCACGAGTAAAAAAATAAAAATACATAAGAGTTGGCAATAGGTATGCACTCAATTTCCGAAAGAATGGAATTTGGAATCCAAAACCGATACTCCCTACCAGTAAATCCATCCAAATCAAAAGAATAAAAACCAAAGAATAAATGGCACGTTTCGTAAAAAAGACAGACAAACGTACGTTTGGTATCCATTCGCGGATTAAAAAAATTCCTACAGAAATTAAAACGGAAAGTTTGATTCCAAAATTAAGGCCAGATAATATACTTCCATATTCACTAGTTGTAATCGTGTTTAAAATTTTTATTTTTTCTATATCTGATTCCAAGTAATATGGAATTAGGAATACAATGGAAACCAAAGAAGGTAAAAAACAAATCCAATGTAGATTGATTTTTTTCTCTAGAAATAAATTTTCTAAATAAAGATACAAAAAGGAGGCTGATAAAAATACAAATGGAATGTGGATAAAAACTATGGAAGGAAGTTGGTAATAAAATCCTGTAAACATAAAGGCTCCAGTTAACAACCATAAGCCTGTAGAAAACAAAATAAATGACCAAAGCAGATCTGATTTTTTTCGATTTTTGATTATGTTAGATAATGCCCAAATGAGGCAAAATATGGCACCAGATCCCATCCATAAAAACTCTAATAATAAAACGAGGGAAATAGATTCTGTTCCCACAGGAATTACCCGTAAACTCTCACTTCTTCCCCAACAGTATAACGCACAGCACCTTTTCCTAATATATCTGTTAACATCTTCATCAGATCTGTTGTGATTTCGATGGAAAAATGATCGTGAGCACGTATGACTTTTTTTTCGTCACCGTTTCCAATCAAATGAAAAAATACTGAAGAGGCACCTCTATGAACGGAAAGTATATCTTGGAGTTTCAAAATCACATCTCGATTTTTTTCTTCCTTCATATTGATGGTTAAATGGAGGGTTTTTTCCATTTTTTTCTCAATCGTAACGGAATTGAGCTCTTCTAGTTTATTAACTATGATTTGACCCTTTAACTCTGATTCGTCGGCATCAATCCGTTCCAAAATTCCTTTGATAAATACTGTGTTGTCTTCAGTGAAAAGATGCTTGTATTCGGCGTAAGTTTTTGGAAACGCCACACATTCAATTTCACCAGTTTGGTCTTCCAACATAAAGTTAACAAATTCTTCTTTTTTCTTTGTAAGTTTAACAACTTTTTTGGATAATACACCAGCAATTTCCACTTTAGATTTCGGTCGAACTTCCTCTAAATTTTCAATGGAAGTTGGGTTTAGACTTTTGAGTTGTTCTGTGAATTTATCCAGTGGATGCCCAGACAAATACAAACCGGTAGTTTCTTTTTCTCGACGAAGAAGTTCGTCTCCGTTCCACTCAATTCCATCTTTAGGTAAATTTAAGTTTTCTTCCGTTCCACCATTTGCACCACCAAACAAAGAAAATTGGCCTTCCTTTTCTTCAGCTTGTTTTTTGTTGGCATAGTTTAGTATGATATCTGTAGATTCAAAAATTGTTTTTCTCGTATAACCAAAAGAATCAAATGCTCCACCTTGTGCGAGAGACTCCAAAACTTTTTTATTCGCAAGACGAGTATCTAATTTTTTTGTAAAATCACTGAGTTGTTTGTAACCACCAAGTTCATTTCGATTTTTGATGATATTTTCTGCGGCAAGTTCTCCCACCCCTTTGATGGAAGACAATCCAAATCGAACCGTTTTGTCATCTGTGATCTCAAATGAAATTCCCGATTCTCTTACATCTGGACCCAAGATTCTGATCCCCATATCTTTTGCATTATTGATGTATTTCACAACATCAGTGATCTTTGAATGGTCTCCCGATAATAAGGCAGTTAGGTATTCAATGGAATAATTCGCTTTCAGGTATGCAGTTTGGTATGTCACAAATGCATAGGCTACCGAGTGGGATTTGTTAAAACCATACTCACCAAATTTTTCTAATTGTTCGAATAGTTCGGTTGCTAACTTTTCGTTGATCTTTTTTTCGATGGCACCTTTTACAAATTTTTCCTTTAAGGCAGGAAGTTTGGACTTATCTTTTTTAGCCATCGCCTTACGAAGAACATCCGAGTCTCCCACAGAGAATCCACCCATGATCCTTGAGATACCCATTACCTGCTCTTGGTAAACAACAACACCATAAGTTTCGCCGAGGACTTCTGCCAAACTTTCATGTGGGAAAATTACTTTTTTCTTTCCGTTTTTACGATCTAAATAATCATCCAACATCCCTGATCCCATGGGACCAGGTCTATATAACGCAAGCAAGGCGGCAATTTCTTCAAATTTTTGCACCTGTGCTTTTGCAAAAAGGTCACGAATTCCTGAGGAAGAATCCAACTGGAAAATACCCAACACATTCGCTTTTCGCAATAAACTAAAAGTAGCTGGGTCATCGAGTGGTATGGTATCCAAATCTAGTTTGATACCATGTCGTTTTTGAATCAATTGTGTTGCATGATGGATGGTAGTTAAGTTTTTTAAACCTAAAATATCCATTTTGATAAGTCCCACTTGTTCCGACATATTTTTGTCGTACTGTGTAACAATCGAACGCCCATCACGTCCCGGTTCACTAACCGTTGACAATGGGACAATTTCTTCTAATGCAGTTGGTGCAATGACAACTCCAGCCGCGTGTCTTCCCACCTGACGATAGTTACCTTCTAATTTTTGAGCAATGGAAAATACTTTTTTATTGAGATCAGATTTTTCTGCGACATCACGTAAGTCTTTTGAAGTTTCAACTGCTTCCTGGATGGTAATTCCTAATTTTTTAGGAAATAACTTACTCATCTCATTCACTTCTGAAAATGGTACATTAAAAACTCGAGCCACATCTTTAATTGCCGCTTTTGCAGCAAGGGATCCAAATGTAATGATTTGGCCGACTCGGTTTTCACCATACTTATGTTTGATGTAGTTGATCACTTCTTCGCGACGTTCTACACAAAAGTCAGTATCAATATCAGGCATATCCTTACGATCTGGGTTTAAAAATCGTTCAAATAACAAATTATAACGAATTGGATCTACATTTGTGATTCCAAGTGCATATGCGATGATGGAACCTGCTGCCGAACCACGACCAGGTCCTACAGGGATTCCTGTTCGCCTTGCAAAATTGATATAATCTTGAACAATGAGAAAGTATCCTGCAAAATGCATGTTTCGAATGGTTTGCATTTCATATTCAGTTCTTTCTTTGACAATGGGTGTGATTTCTTTGTATTTTTCCTGAATTCCTTCCCAAACCAATTTCTCTAAATAACTGTCTGTATCATACCCATGTGGTACTTCGAAAGGTGGAAGTAATGGGTTTCCAAATTGGAAATTCAAAGAACATTTATCACGAATGGCAAGTGTATTATAATATGCATCCAAATGATTGGGAAAAAGTTCCTTCATCTCTGAAGGAGATTTTACATAAAAATTTTGATTAAACCCAAAACGCATTTCATCATCGATGTTTTTGCGCATTCCAATGCGTAATAAAATGTCCTGTGCTTCTCGATCATCTTTTGTTAAAAAGTGTGAATCATTTGTGAGAACAAGTGGGATACCAGTTCGTTTGGAAAAACCAATGACAGCTTCAGCAACAATCTTTTGTTCTGGAATTCCATGGTCTTGGATTTCCATATAAAAATCTTCTTTACGAAAGATCTCATGCAATCGACCAGCTAACGCATACGCCTTGTCTTCTTTGCCTTCCAGGATTTTCCGGTTCACTTCTCCTGCAAGGCAAGCTGTCAAACAAACAAGGCCTTCACTATGTCGTTCTAATAAATCATAGTCAATACGTGGTTTGCGATAAAAACCTTCTGTAAACGAACGGCTAGCAAGTTTGATGATGTTATGATAACCAATTTCATTTTTGCATAATAAGATGATGTGATAAGCTCCACCATCAGCAATTTCATCTAACTCGGTTTCTGCGCTTCTGGAAGGAGTCACATAAAATTCACAACCAATGATGGGTTTGACTTCGTGTTTCACTGCCTCTTTGTAAAATTCGATGGCACCATACATGTTGCCGTGGTCAGTGATGGCGACAGAACTCATTCCCAATTCTTTCACTCGTTTCATCAAATCACTGATTCGAATGGCACCATCCAACATGGAATAGGTAGTGTGCAGATGCAGGTGGGCAAAATCTTCCATGGCTTAGTGACATAGTAAAGCCGATGCCCCCGTACGTAAAGCGCCCCAAGGGAAGGATTTCCGATTTTTTTTGGCCCAAATTGCCAATTCCCAAACCTGCCAAATCCATCCAAGCCCAAAAACGATGGAAGGTGTCAGGGCATTACACAAACTGGTTTTGTCTATGTCCCCATTTTCCCTACCAAAAATTAGCCCCATAACTCATGTTTTGCGAGACAAAATCCAAGAAAAAATTGATACCAAAACAAAACCATTAGGTTCTCTTGGTGCACTCGAAACGATTGCACTTCAAATTGCAGAAATCCAAAACACTACGTCTCCAACACTCAAAAATCCGAAGTTGATTTTATTTGCAGGGGACCATGGGATCACGGAAGAACCGGTTTCCCTTTATCCAAAAGATGTCACATGGCAAATGGTCTTTAATTTTTTAAATGGTGGAGCATGTGCTAATGTATTTGCAAAACATAGTGGGATTGAAGTTGAAGTTGTTGATGTTGGAGTGGATCATGATTGGGATGATTCCACAAAAAATCTTTTGATCAAAAAAATTCGCAAAGGTACATCCAATTTTTTAAAAACACAAGCAATGTCCAAAGAAGAATCCCACCAATGTATACAAAATGGATTCAATTTGATATTGGAAAATAAATACAAAGAAACAAATGTATTTTTATTTGGTGAGATGGGAATTGGGAACACCTCTTCTGCTTCGATGATTTTATCTCATTTAACAGACATTCCACTTTCAAAACTGGTTGGAAAAGGAACAGGTTTAAATCAAGAAGGGAAACAATCCAAACTTCAAATTTTAGAACGGGCATTCCAAAGAACAGGAAAATTAACGGATCCAATGGAAATTCTTTCTGAATTTGGCGGATTTGAAATCGGAATGATGGCTGGAGCGATGTTAGGTGTCGCATCCGAACAAAAACTTTTCCTTGTAGATGGTTTTATCACTACCGCTGCGTATTTACTTGCTTATCACTTAGATCCAAACGTAAAAGACTATGCAATTTTTTCTCATGTTTCTGATGAAGAAGGCCATATCATTGTTTTGAACCACTACCAAATAAACCCATTGTTAAGACTGAATTTAAGATTGGGAGAAGGAAGTGGTGCTTTGGCCGCTTACCCACTTGTCGAACTCAGTATTCAATTTTTAAATGAAATGGCTTCCTTTGCTGATGCAGGGGTAAGTGAAGCAGATAAAAAAGTATAATACATGATCCGATACATTGCTCTAGAAATTCGATTGTTCTTTATTTGTTTGGCTTTTTTGACAAGAATTCCATCTCCAAGCTGGATTGGATTCAAAGAAGAATGGTTACACAACTCGATAAAATATTCACCTAGTGTTGGTTTACTACTTGGTAGTATACAATTTGTCGTATTCCTATTTTTCCAATTTTTATTTGGACCAACAATTGGCTTCACAATCTCTCTTGGTTTTTTACTGATCCTAACAGGAGCCTTTCACGAAGATGGATTTTCTGATTTTTGTGATGGGATCGGTGGAGGATGGAAAAGAGAGGATATTTTACGCATTATGAAAGACAGCCGTGTTGGCAGTTTTGGTGCTGTAGGAATATGTCTTCTTGTTTTACTAAAAGTACTCGGAGCGAACGAAAGCTTTTCCTATTTCCAAAGAAAAAACCTTCCGATGATTTCGAATCTTACTAACGATTTTCATCTAATTAGCGTTTGGTTGTATTTTGTAAGTGCCCACACACTCAGTCGCTTTTTATCAGTTTTTGTAATGAAACTTTTGCCGTATGCAAAGGAAGAAGGTTATGCCAAACCGATGGCAAAAGAAATTACTTGGCCTCAAATCCAATTTGCAAGTCTTTTGGGAGTTTTACCGTACTTGTCTCTTGCTTATCTACATCCTAATTTTTTCTTAAGTCTTTTGTGTATCATCCCAAGTTACATTTATATGGTTCGATTGATGAAACAATGGATCCAAGGTTTTACGGGGGATTGTCTTGGAGCAGTCCAACAAGTTGTGGAAACTTGTATTTGGATTTCAGGAGTATTTATATGGAACTTTATTTAATCCGCCACCCAGAAACCATAGCACCTAAGGGAACTTGTTATGGTCGTACAGATTTTCCACTCAAATACCCAGTGGAAGATACAGCCGACTCAACCTTTTCTTATTTACCACCTAACTTTGATCATTTTATAGTTAGCCCAGCACCTCGTGCAGTCAAATTAGCAAATGCCTTACTCTCTAAATACAATCCAAATCAGAACCGATTGGATCTTGTGATGCAAACCGATGAACGTTTGTTAGAAATGAACTTTGGTGATTGGGATGGAAAACTTTGGGAAGAAATTCCAAGAAAAGAAACCATTCCTTGGATGAAAGACTTTGTGAATGCCCGAACACCAAATGGAGAAGCATTCACCGATCTAATCCAACGAGTGGATTTGTTTTTAGAAGATTGGAAACCAAATGGGATTTTGAATCAAAAATGGGAGAAAAAACACAATCAAAAACTAAACTCTATGATTGTTGTATGCCATTCGGGACCCATTCGAGCTATCCTATGCCGGATCAAAGGAATTCCACATGAGGAGGCATTTAAGTCCCCAGTGGATTTTGGTTCAGTTCATAAAATTGAAATTTAAGAAGGTATTACACCTTCTTTTTTTCACCTAACGGGCCTAATTTGGCAAGGATCAGTTCGTTTACCAGTTTGGGGTCAGCTTTGCCTTTTGTTTCTTTCATCACTCCACCAACTATGGCACCTAACACACGATCCTTTCCATTTTTCCAACCTTCTACTGATTCAGGTTGGGATTCTAACACACGAATGACAATTTCTTCCAAAGCTTTATCATCCCGAACTACCTTGAGACCTTTTTTCTCGACAATGGATTCTGGTTGGTCTTTCGAAGTTAACATATCTTCAAAAATGGTTTTGGCAATTTTTCCTGTGATCTCTCCTGAGTTGATGAGCTTCACAAGTTTTCCAATGCGAACTGGATCGATGGCAAATTCTTGGATGGAAATATTTTCTTTATTCACAATTCCTAAGATTTCATCTTTGACCCAGTTGGATGTTTTTTTAGCATCACCAGAATTTACAAGAGCCTCTTCGAAGTACTCTGCAATCTCTCTTTCACTGGTTAAGACTTCTGCATCATACTCAGGAAGACCGAGCACAGTTTTATAACGTTCCTTTTTTTGTCTCGGAAGTTCCGGAAGTGTTTTTCGAATGTCCTCAATAAACGAATCCGAAATTTGAATCGTTGGTAAATCAGGTTCCGGAAAATAACGATAGTCATGGCTCATTTCTTTGGAACGCATGGGAATCGTTTTGAGAAGAGTTGCATCCCAAAGTTTTGTCATTTGTTTGAATGACTCACCTCTAGAATAAACATCCTTTTGCCATTCCACTTCATAATCGATCGCTTGTTTTACTGCCTTAAACGAGTTTAGGTTTTTGATTTCAACTCGTGTACGAAATCCTTTTTCCCCTTTGGGACGAATGGATACGTTGGCATCACAACGAAGGGAACCTTCTTCCATATTACAATCCGAAACTTGGATATATCGAAGTATGGTTTTTAATTCGTTTAAATAGGCATAAGCTTCATCAGAGGAACGAAGGTCTGGTTCGGATACAATTTCAATCAGCGGAGTTCCCGCGCGGTTGTAATCCACGTAAGATCGATTGATGGATGGATCATGTGAGTGGATGAGTTTTCCCGCATCTTCTTCCATATGGATCCGAGTAAGAGGAAGGAACTTTTCTTCCGTTTCGCCTTTCAATTGGATATGAATTCCACCTTTGGTTGCATATGGTTTATCAAATTGCGAAATTTGGTACCCCTTAGGAAGGTCTGGATAAAAATAATTTTTACGATCAAATTTTGTGAATTGTGTAATTTCGCAACCGAGTGCCACACCTGCTCTCACTGCTTTTTCAAGCACAACTTCATTTAACACAGGCAAGGTGCCTGGAAGTGCAACACATAATGGAGAAATATGAGTATTGGGACTACCACCAAATTCGTTAGTGGCAGTGGAGAAAATTTTTGAATTGGTATTGAGCTGGACGTGAACTTCCAGACCGATGATGACTTCGTATTCCATGGTTTGGTAACAGGATTTTCACGGAAAATGAACCTGGCAATTCAAATTCCGTCAGTTTTTAATCCAAGGGGTCTGGGACCGTTTGTAATACCAATTTATATAGATTTTTTTGTTCTCTTGAGATCCCAATTTCCCCACTTTGGTGGAGTTTTTTGGTGAACTCGGAAAGTTCTCTCACCCTCGATTCAAATGCCAGACCAATTTTTTTATCTTCTAGCGCTATGTGTGAAAGTAACCAATTCCTAAGATCTTGCACCAAATGTAATCCCACTCGAGGATTTCCCAATTTATATTCATCATTTCTCATTTTGATAAATTCAATAAAACGTTTGTGTTGGTTCATGTGTTGCACAACATCCGTATACCGAAAGTAACGCATTATTTTATCTTCCACACCAAAATGATCTTTTGTATACTCAATTGCTTCAGCGATCACTTTATGAAAAGTCTCACTGGAACCATCACCTAACTTCAAGGAATGATCCAGTTCAACTATCATCTTGAGTAACCATATATGTTGTAAATCAATGATGGGTATACCGGTTGATAGATTATATGTTTTCCAAATATTCCGAATTTCTTGGATCGTATCTATCGCCTGTTCATGTAAAGAAATGTTTGTGGTATCGATTTGAACAATATTTTGGTAAATCAATAGTTGTTCTTTTGAAACCGGATACTTTCCAGACTTTAATAACTGATTACAATATGATTTTAAATCAAAATTAGATGCTTTAAAAAATTCTGCATAATCGGTATCATCATGTAAAATATGTTGGAATAACCATTTTTTCAGGATCTGTAAAATTCCAAGAGCAGCCATCTGGCTATTTTTGGCTTCATAGTATTTTTCCGTTAGTCGCTCAACAAATTTCCTATGTCCAAGTACATGTTCTTTGAAATTAGGATAATTGAAATGTTCCAATATATCCTCCTCCAAAGCGAAATGTTCTGCCACATAATCCAAAGCCTTTCGAAAGGAAGAATGAACATCGATATCTGAATTTGTTTTTTCAGCCTCTACAATTTCTTCTTCTAACTCTAAAATGATATGCACAAGCCAAACATGTTGTAAGTCAATGATGGGAATGCCAAGATGAAAGGGTTCACTCAACCAAGTGATACGAAGAGAATCAAAATGTGCGGAAGAATCCTTTTGCATGATTCCACAAAATTCCGCCACCAAATGTTGTCACGGAAATTGAGGAAAATCCTAAGTTGATATTTATCATGACTTTAGAATCAAACAAAATTCGAAACCTGGGAACTCAGATGTATGTGATTCTAAGTCGAATTTGAGAGTCATCCCCGAGAATCGCTCGGGGATGACTTATGTTTTTGAAAAGAATTTTTGTTTTATACAAAAAACTTTGTAGTGAGTTTCACCATAAGTCTCACAAAACCAGAGTAAGGTGGGTACATCAATTTCGCGATCGAAGCTTTTGGTGTTTGTAAGACCGACCTTTCATGTGAAAAGGTTTTGAATCCAAAAACTCCATGGTAACTTCCATGACCTGAATGGTTCACTCCACCGAACGGTAAATTTGGATTTACCAAGTGTAAAATGACATCATTGATCACTGCTCCACCTGAACTTGTTCTTCGGAGAACATACTTCGAAGTACTTCTTTTCTTTGTAAAAATATACAAAGCCAAAGGTTTTGGTCTTTCGTTGATTACGTGAATTGCTTCATCTAATGTTTTATAAGTGACGATTGGAAGTAGTGGTCCAAAAATTTCATCTTCCATAATCTTTGCATCTAACGCAACATTGGTGAGAATTGTTGGTGCGATAAAGTTGTCAGAACTTCTAACTTCTCCACCGTACGCAATTTTTGCACCTTTTTTCACTGCATCATCGATATAGGAAGAAACTCTCGAAAAGTTTTTTGCATTTACGATACGGCAAAAATCAGTACTTGCTGTAAAATTCTCAGGTTTGGATTTAAAGAAACTTTCAGTAGTTTCCTTTGCATGTTTTACAAATTCATCTATCTTCGATTCTGGAATGAGTAAATAATCAGGTGCCACGCATGTTTGTCCTGCATTGAGAAACTTACCCCACATAATTCGTTCAGCAGCCACTTTCATGTCAGCATCTTCTGCGATAATGGAAGGTGATTTACCACCTAATTCCAATGTAACGCTAGTTAAATTTTTGGCAGCTGCCGCCATAACGATTTTTCCGACAGGTGTAGATCCGGTGAAAAAGATATGATCAAATGGAATTTCAAGTAATGCAGTTGCAACACTCACATCACCTTCAAAAACCGCTACTTCCTCTTCAGAGAAAACTTCACCTAACATTAAGTTAATCACATTTGCTGTGTTGGGAGTAAACTCAGATGGTTTTAACATAACCGTATTTCCAGCTGCAATAGCAGCCGCAAGTGGTGCAATTGCTAAATGGAATGGATAATTCCAAGGAGCAATGATGAGACAAACTCCTTTTGGTTCATAAACAATCCGACTTGTTGCTCCAAGAAGAGTTGGTGGAGTCATCACATTTTTCGGACGCATCCAATGTTTTACGTGACGAATCGCATCGTTAATTTCTGCAATTGTTGGTAAAATTTCTGTAATGTCCACTTCACCAGCAGATTTTCTAAAGTCTGAATGAAGTGCTTTTTGAATTTCAGTTTGGTACTTTAAGACAGCTGACTTTAATTTTTTAAGTTTAAGGATTCGAGTTTTAAAGTTCGTCAATCGAAGTTCGAGTGACTTTTTCTTTTGTGCATTAAAAATACGGTCTATGTCTTTTGGAGTAAAACTTTTGGTTTGGATGACGGCAGTGTTGCTTACATTGGCCGTGGAAAGAGTAGCTTGGGTCATGGGAATCTCCGTATTACTGACTCTCGTTCAGTTAGAGAGGAAATTCAAGAACTTTTTCACCATTGAGGGCGAATCTATGTCTTTTTTATGCCAAAAACCCCTTCCCAAAACCAGGTGGTGGCCCATTTTGGATGTATTGTTTTGCCCGTTCTAAATAAAGGTTGGCTGCCTTATCTGAAGGATCTTGTTTCAAAACAGAAGTAAAACCTGATTCCGCTCCTTTAAAATCACCGTCCCAAAAAAGATTTACACTTTCTTCAAAAAGTTCTTTCGTTTGGATTTTTAAATGGAATGTTTCTTCCACTCCATCAACTAACACCTGCGCAATTCCTATTAACTTCTGTTTGGCTGGAATTTTAATAAAATCCAATAATCTATGTGGGTAAGAATCAGGTTCCTTTAATTCCAAAAGTGCATCTAAACTTAAAATGATTTTTGCTCCGTACTTTTTTGTCATTGATTCTAATGAGTTGGCAACTCCCATTGAGTCAGACAGAACCGCTGATTCAATCCTTTGTTCTTCTCCAACAATCCCTAACATAAGTTCACCGAAGTGAATACCAACTCCGATTTGGATCTCACCAACTCGGTGGTCATGACTTTCTGCATTCCATTTCGCAATCGTTTTATGCATTTGGATCGCCGCAGACAGGGCATCTTCCGGCTCTTTTTCAAAAAGTGCAAAGATAGCATCTCCCACATATTTTTCGATAAATCCATTATGAGAACGAATGATAGGTCCAACTTGTCTTAGGTAATCATTCAAAAACAAAAACGTTTCTTCGGGACTCAGTGTTTCTGAAATTGCGGTAAAATCTCGGATATCAGAAGAAAGAACTGACATTTGTTTTACGATGAAATCTCCTCGTTTTACTCTAGAATCCACTTGTTTTGAAAAAAGTTGGATCAAACGTAAAGGAACAAATTTCGCATATACTTCGTTTGATGCTTCAAGGCGATTGTTTACATCAATCAATTCATTCGTTAGAGTATCCATAGAGGAATAAAAACGTGCATTGCGTCGAGCAAGTAGGATACTTTGAAACAAAAAGAAAACAAAAAGTGAAAATGGCATAAGAGGTTGTGCTTGAAACCAATAATTTCCTGCCATCAAATCATGAGTGGATCCTAACATTAAGATTAGTGATCCATAAAACACCAAACTGCTGTCACGTTTTCTTTGGCGATAAATTCGAAGGATTACATAAAAAGAACAAATACTAAAAAATAAAATAAATACTTGGGAAACAATATTAGTTGTAGTAAACAATTTTGGATCTGTGAGCAAAATGAACAAAACATATGTTACACTAAAACTCCAACAAAACTTTAACATCCAATTTGGAACTTCTGATTTTCCAGGAAACAAACTACGCAGATAACTTAAGAAAAAACAAACAAGTAGTGGAGCTGATGTATAATCCAATACCTGCATCCATTTCCAAGAAAAATCAGGAAATGCATACACAATGTAAAAATTATCTAACACAACCAATCGTAAACCAGTGAACAAACAAAAAAGTGCAAAAAACAAAGAACTTTTCTCTTCTCTACGAAAGAAAAATACTGTTAGTTGGTATAATGCCATTGTAAGCATTGCGCCAAAAACAAAAACTTCACCTGCAGAATAAATTAATGATTCATTCTGTATGACTTCTTTTGTACCAATTTCAATTGGTTTGCGGTATCCTCCGCGTGCATGATGGAAATTACTTACAACATAGATGATTTCTTGTTCGTAGGATTCTGGTTGGAATGATACATATTGGATTTGGTATTTTGGTTTTGCCGAAATTTCATCCATACCAACAACACCAGAACTTGCTATTTTTTGCCGATTGATGTACAACTCATAAGCACTTGTCGCAGGTTGAACTCTCAAATAGTAACGAATGTTTGGATCAGGCACTTTAACTAACAATCGAAAGCTAGCGTATCCATCTCCACCTTCCCCTTCTGGACGGACAGAATTCCAAGACGAGGGAACTTTTACATATGTTTTCTGATTTGATTCAATTTTTTGAAATAAGGAATCTCCATACAATTCATTCCAATAAAATTCCCATTCCCCATTGAGTGAAATTTTTTTATGAGATTCCACATACACATCAGGGATTTCCAAATATCCAAGTTTTGCTTCTTTCGCATTACTATAATTACACGAGAACTGGATAACGATTAGAAATAGTAACCCAAAGAATGGAAATGACATTGGAATTGGTTTTATTTTTCCCATGCGGATACTCCATCCCAGTCTTCTCCAACACCTGCTGATTGGTAGTATTCACACCTTTCGATATAAATCTTTGCGGCAATGTCATCTGGGTTGTTTGCATGGACTTCTCTAAATCCATTTAAAGCTGAATTAAAATCAGCACGTTCGTAATCAAAAATCGCTGCTTCAAATTGTTCCCTGTAGGCTATTTTTTGATCCGAGATAGAATCGATTCCTGGGATCAATACTTCGGCAATCATCACTGTTTCTTGTTTGCCTTTTACACGAACAAAATCTAAAATTCGATAGGGAATTGTATCTAAATCCTCATGTAACATCAGTGAAGTTAAACTTACCAGAATCCTCGCATTGTATTTTTTTGTTAATCCTTGGATACGACTCGCCAAATTGACAGTATCTGATATCACAGTTGACTCGAGCCTTTCTTCTTCTCCCAAAATCCCAAGCATCGTATCCCCTGAGTGGATTCCTATGCCTGCATGTAATGGTAAATAACCAAAACCCCTTCTTCTCTCATTGTATTTTTCCAATTCCCATTGGATATCTTCTGCAGCTTTGATCGAATTTTGTATCCCACCATCAAATAGTGCCATTACAGCACTTCCAATGTATTTATCGATGAATCCATTATTTTTACGTACACAAGGTCCAATACGTCCCAAATAAGAATTTGTAAATAAAATTCGGTTTTCCAGTGGAATGGAATAAATAATATCCCAATATTCCCAAATATCCGCGAACAAAACTGTCATCTCTCGCTCGCTACTGTCACCTAACTTTACTTCTTCGATACTTTCTTTTCCTAAATGAGTCAAAAAATCTCGTGGAATAAATTTTGCATAAAATCGATTCGTTAATATAAATTGTTCATTAATAGATTCAAATTCTTCTTTCAGGAGAATTTTTTTGCGAACCGTTCTAGCCGTACGAAGTGTCACAATTGTGGACTGAACTCCAAAGAATAGAAATACTGCAATCTGTGATAAGGATGATTCACCTTCACCTGTATAAGCGAGGAATACATCATACACAAATCCAAAAAATAAAATCAGATATCCTAAAAAGAAAATATGAGAATCGGGTAAACCTTTTGCCACCATTTGGTACAATCGGATTCCAAGAAAAACTGCGTATACAATCCCTAATACTTGGAATACGACTTCAAATTCTGTATAAAACTCTGGTTTGATGATGAGTCCATATACCAAAATAAACTGAACAAAAGCACTAAAATAACGAATGAGTCTCGTTTCGATAAAACGTGGGAAAAGACCGTCAACAAACCATAAAAACAAAATTCCCAAAACAAATACGGATGCATACTCTACATAGATAACAAGTTCCCAAGGTATGTTTGGAAACATCGCATAAATGGTTTTACTTCCTACAAACGGTAACCGAAAGGCAAACACCAAACAAAAGAATCCAAAATAAAATGCTTCTCTTTGTTTATTCCGATAGAAAAACAAAATAAAATGATACAATCCAAACATAAACAAGGCACCAGTCAGTGCAATGTCCATTGTACTCTCAGCTAAAATATAGTTTTGTACGGTTTCGGCAGTTCCAAAAATAGGTGCATTTGGTAATCCACCTTCCTTGTGATGGAAATTACTCACTTCGATTTTGATTTGGATGTGGTCCTTAGTGACAAATGTAAAACTTTGTCCTTGTGCAGAAGGAATAGTTGTCTTTTTATCTTCACCTGGAAATCCAGAGAGCAATACCCGATTACCTGCTGTTATACGAAAACTCGTCCTCACTTCCGGAAGGTACAATGAATAAATTTGTGATTCATCGGGGAGTAAAATATCAAGAATGTAAGTTCCATACCCTTTCCCATCGATCATATTCGAACGTAAGGGAACATCATTCCAAAGTGATGGTACGGGTAACAGGGTATAACTGGTATCAGGTGCCAATTCCCCCAATGTATGAGGATAAAATTTCCATTCCCCTTGTAGTTTGATGGCCTTTCCTGTTTTCCATGGGAAGGAACGAAGGTCGAGTGTTCCAGACGTAACTTCCTTAGAAGGAGTCACAAGTTGGCATGCCACTGTGAGGAAAACGAGGCAAAGAGTGATACGATTGAAAAGGGTCATCCCTATCCTTCAGAGACATTTCAGACCCTTATTTGGAAAGGAAGTTTTCAAAATGAAAAAAATAATATTTTTTGGTTTGTACGAAGCAATGAGTAAGCTATTATGTCACCTAAATGGCACATTCTTCCGGTCCCAACAAAGCCGCACTGGCATACCAAATTTTAGGCCAATACTTACCGGATGAAGTGTTCGCCCATCTGACTGATGCAGAAATCGAATCTCTACTTCTGAAAGTAGAGATGAATCCTTCCCCGACAAAAGGCCAAGAAAAAGACATCTTACTCTCGTTCACCCATTTCCTTCAAAAAAAAGGAATCCGTTCGAATCCGAACCAAGGAATCCAAACATTCCTCGCAGGGAAACCTAACCCAACCACTGCGAAACAAAATGAGGCAGAATTGCCTTACCTTGGTTTCCAGAACCCAATGGTGGCAAAACCAAACATGCCGGTGGGAAAACCAGAAACAAACGAACTTTATTCGTTATTGGAAGAGATCCTCAAAGAAGAGGAGAACAAACAATCAGGTCCACTTTGGGCTGAATTGCCAAAATTTTCCGTTGAAATGCTTCAAAATATCACTCGAGACGAATCTCCCGAAGTGGTAGCAAGGGTTCTCAGCTTTTCGGACCCAGAATCTGCCTCCGAAGTCCTTGCAGAATACCCTGAAACTCATAGAGAAGAGATCATTTTGGCACTTGCCGAAATTGACTACCACTCGGACAGAGAACGGGACCAACTCGATCGTTTCCTACGCTTCAAAATGGAACTGATTGAGAAAAAAATGCCAGTTTCCAAAATCCGAAGTCGCAAAGCCAAAACCGCAGGGGAAATTCTCACTAGACTTCCTTTTTTGCCATCTCAAAATTTAATTGAACGAATTCAGAAAAAAAGCCCTGAATATGCCGAAACTATAGTAGAACACTACTTTCGTTTGGAAGACCTCCTTCATTTAGGAAGGACAAGTCTCACTCGTTTTTTTTCTGAGATCCACCCCCTTGTCATTGCATGTGCATTGAAAGGTGTTGAGACTGAATTTCGCGACCAAGTGTATTCCAATTTGGAATCTTGGCTTGTGAAAGAGATTAAGATCGAATGGGATTCGTTAGGTCCTGTTTCACTGGCAGAGATTGAAGAAGCCCAAAAAGGGGTTCTCGATCGTTTGCGGGAAGCAATGGATGAAGGCAAAGTGAAACTTTGGAGATTGAAGTAAGGATATGGCAAAACTAGTATTTAAACCCATTCAAATTGCCGACTTACAAGAAGAAGTTGAAATCCAACTTCCTGATAAGTACAAAAAATTTCATAAGACCGACGAACAAGAAGACTTCGAGATAGACCAAGAAGGGAATATCATCGAACAATACCAAGGTCCATCGATTGAAGAGATCGAAGCGGAACTCCAAAGGTATCGCCAAGAAACTGAAGAACAAGTCCGCCAATTATTAGAAGATGCTAAAAAACAAGCAAAAGCCATTGAAGAAGAAGGTAGAACCAAAGCCTTCCAAATGGTTCAGGACTCAAAAGAAAAAATCAAATTAGAAGAAGATTCTGGCCGAGCCAAAGCGGAACAAATCTTAGATCGTGCGAAGATGGAAGTCGAACGTATGATCAAAGAAGCCGAAATGAAACAGGCTGAGATCGAACACGAAGCCTACCAAAAAGGATATGATGCAGGTCGTGAAGTTGGTTTTAAAAAAGGCCAAGGGGAAGTAAGACGACTCATTGACCGATTGGGAACTATCATTGGTAAAGCAATCGACATTCGTGAAGAGATGATTGCCGCTTCTGAAAAACAAATGGTGGAAATGATTCTTGTCATCGCAAGAAAAGTTATCAAAGACGAAATCATTGAACGTAAAGAAATTGTACTCAATAACATTCGTGAAGCGATGAAACGAATCAAAGACCGTGACCGTATCGATATTCGTGTAAACTTTGCTGACTTAGAACTCACAACAGCACATAAAGACGAACTCATCAAACTGATGGAATCACTCAGAAAAGTAAACATCTACGAAGACTCACGTGTCGACCGTGGCGGTGTGATCATCGAAACAGATGTGGGTGCTATCGACGCAAGGATTTCCACTCAGCTCAAAGAAATTGAAGAGGCAATTCGAAACGTAGAACCAATATGATTTCGAAAACCCGTTTTTCCCAATTTTTCCTCGGGTTCTTACTGTTTTTGTCACCAACTATAGCAAGTTTGGTGGCAGAACCATGCGGAACCATGATCACATCCTTTGAAAAACCAGTGGTTTTAAAAACAGATTGGTTATTTAGAAAGGGAGACAATTTAGATTGGCGTGATGAGTCAGTTGAAGAAAGTTTTTGGGTCAAACGTTCCGTGCCTGATTATGGAATTTCTAAAACAGAAAACCTAACAGGGTACCACTGGTATCGTTGTTCTTTTTATTTACCTGACAATTACACAACTCCTGTAGAACCAATTGCCATCCAATTAGGTAGAATACGTGACATTGATGAGTTTTATTTGAATGGAACTTTGATTGATAAAACAGGAACTGTTTTACCTAGACTAGAAGTCGATTTTCAAAAAATCAGAATTTATTCTCTTCCTACACATTTACTCAAACCAGGATTAAATGTGATGGCCATTCGGATTTATGCAGCTACAAACCTAAATGGATTAAAGGAAGCTCCCACAATTGCAAAAGAACGATTGTTACGTGAATCGGTATTCTCAAAAGAACTCTTTGCGATGGTTTGTGGTTATGTTTTTATTTTTATGGGAATTTACTTTTTAGTAGGTTCCATTGTTCGCGGAAGAGCTGGGGAAAATTTCTTTTTTGCATTATTTTCAATTTTTATGGGAATTTATGTTCTCATCCGCACTCAACATAGAGATATTTTATTTGAAAGTTTTACTTGGTCATATGTCGCAGAACTTTTAGTCCTCATTTGTTTACCTGCATTTTTCATTAACTTCATGCACCAATATTTAAAATTGAAACGTAATATTGTCTTACTTGTGTATGAAGTGTTTTTATCCGTACTTTTTATCATCACACTATTTTTCAGAAATCCAAAAACATGGATCTTGGTGATTGCTCTCTTTAATTATGCATTACCAATTGCAATGGGACTTGTGATTTACTTATTTGTTAAAAATGGTAAAACAAATATTAAAAAAGTTAAATTTATACTCATTGGGATCGCTTGTTTATTACCTACAATATTAATCGATAGTTTGTCCGCTTTGGAAATCATCATTTCCATGCCTGGCACTTTATACTTGGGATTCTTAATTTTTCTAGTAATGATATCAATCCAATTATCAAACGATATAGTCATTGGATTGGAAAATTTTATAGAACAAGAAAAAGAACTTATCCAAATGGAAAGAGTCAAAACCGGTTTTCTTATCAACTTATCTTCCGAATTTAAATCGGGAATGGAAAAAATCAAATCTGCAATTGAGAATATCACTACTAATCAAACTAAGTCTCTTGCGAAAGAAGTGGTAAAACCTTCTGCAAAAAAAGCCGCTAAGAAAAAATCAAAAGTTACGAACACAAAACAAATTGGGGATCCTGTTAAACAAGCAGAAGATCATATATCTTACATGAGTTATATGGTCGAGGAAGCAATCTTACTGCGAAAACTGGAAGAACGAACCTATATTCCATTTTATGAAAGTTTCTCGGTATTAGAGTTGGTAAAAAACTGTGTTGCCAGTGTAGAAAATCATTTAGGCCAACATCGAAAAAATACCTTTATTGATATAAAACCAAATGATTTAGAAATTTATTTTCCAAAAGAATTATTGTTCTGTATTTTAAGAAATTTGGTAGAGAATGCATACCAATACACTGATCCAAAAACAGACATTCATATTGATTTTTTTAATCGAGATGGATTTCATCAATTGATAGTGATGGACGAAGGTATGGGCCTTAGTCAAATAGAAATGGAAACTATTTTTCAGAAATTTGTAAGGGGTTATCGTGACAAAAAAAATGAAATCCCTGGTGCAGGAATTGGCTTAACTTTAGTAGAAGCATCAACCAACTTTTTATCTGGAACCGTTAGTTTAAAATCAAGCGAAGGAATGGGAGCCAAGTTCACAATACATATCCCAGAAAAACCAAATAAATGATATCCTTACCATTTCGTCGCCTAGTTCTGCTTTCTATTTGCTTCATTTCACTTCATTGTTCACGTACAACTGATGAATCAACCGTTGTATTAAAGTTAGATGGTGAAGATTGGGGAATATATTTTAATGATAGTGCAGATTTATTAAACCCAGAATTTAATCCAAATAATTTGGACATCACAACTGTTCCAAACAATTTCCGAAATTTAAATAAATCCTATAGAGGTTCAATTTGGATTCGAAAAAGTTTTGAAATTACGACAGAACAACACCAAAAGTCATTAGCCTTACAATTAGGGAAAGTGTATCAGTCGGACGAAGTTTTTGTCAATGGTGTTCTAATCGGTAAAAACAATTCTGCCTTTGGAAAAGACCCTGAAGAATATTCGTTTGGAAGGCCTAGAATCTACCCTATTCCACATGATTTATTGCTTGAAGGGGAGAATGTTTTAATCATAAAAATTGATTCATCTCTTTCCACTTCGGCGGGTATCATTACTGGACCAATCAGAATTGTAACCTATGAAGAAGCAATAAACGGAAATTTATATGATTCACTTGTCGAACTCATTTTCGTAGGTTTTTATCTATTCATTGCTTTGTTTTTCTTTATTAACTTTTTTAACCTAAGAGAGAATAAAGAATACTTAAGTTTCAGCGTATTGGCTCTTATTTTCTCAGGATATGAATTATGCAAAAACGAAGTTAGATTCTTAATTTTTAATGATTTTGCAATTTTAAAATTTTTAGAATATTCCTTTTTACTTATATTGCCTTACGGTTTTATCAAATTCATTCAAGATTTTTTCGAATTAAAGCCGTTTAAATATCAAAGAATTTATCTCTTCTTTCAATTTTTCTTTATCCTCGTTTTTCTCATCATCCAAAACCCTGTGTTTTGGTATAACTTCATTGGATATTGGGATATCCATTTACTTGCTGTTATTGGCTACGCAATTTATGTAACGATACTAAAATTCCGCGAGCAAAAGAGAGGATCAACAATCCATTTATTGGCTCTTGTTTACCTGTTATACTCAATTCTAAAAGAAATTCTAATCGAAAGAGGATATTTAAACTCACCATCATCACTTGAAACTAGTTTTTTAGTGTATTTAATTTTAATGACCCTTGCTCTACGATTTCAGTTTTTGATGATGAAACGAAAACTCCAAAACCGATATGACAGATTAAAGGAAGCCGACTCACTCAGAGAAAAGATTTTCTTTTATATGGACGCAATGATTTCCGGTCCTTTAAAATTAATGAAAGATAAACTTTCAGAATACAGAGAATCATCTCAAAAAACAAAAGATAAAAACTTAGTAAAAGAAGTGATTGAAGTTCAATCTTCCATTGATAATGTCATGGACGATATCATTGAACTCTCAAGATTGGAAGTACTAAAAGAAGTCCCATTTAAAGAACAAGTTAATTTTGTATCCTTTATCAATGATGTAATTCCAGAAGATGACATTACATATTCAATTAAAGTAAATCCAGAAACTGAAATTCTTAATAGTTTAGATTTAATTAATTCTGTTGTAGTTAGACTAGTGGATTTTCCTCCATTTAAAGAATTTAATCATAATGATTTAATCATCACACAAGACCTAAAAGGGAATGTACATTTTAGATTCTTATTGTTCCACAGTAATTCCAAGGTGGCACAAAAATTATTCAACGAATTGTCCGAAAATTACAACCAACTCACCCCAATTAAAGTAAAATGGGCAATTATCCTAGAAATCGTACGTTTGTTAGGTGCAAAGATTGATTTTAAAATCATCAAGAAAAAATATCTAAAAATCGATTTGGGAATCTCAGCAATTGTTCCCGTTTCCGAATTACAACCGATCAAAGATTCAACTGCAGTTGGGATACCAAACCAAACAGCTAAAAAATCGGAAAAAGAAGATTGGAGAGTCACTTTAAAAAGAATTTGGAAATTTTTAAAGGAAACAGAAATCAAACTTCCTAACTTCAAAAAGAAGAAATAAAAATTGTTTCAATGATTATTAAATACATCACCAAATCTAGTCCCGAATCATTAATGAAAGCCTTTGCCGGATGTAAGGAGCTTACATATGATAAAGATGAATTTTTATTTCATGCGGGTGATGAAGTCACTCATATGGATCTCCTTGTCAATGGTGACTTACAGGTATTTAAATATGATGGAAATATGAATGAAGTCACTTTAACTTTTTTCAGACCAGTATGTATTGTGGCGGAATGGGCTGTTATCCAAGGGATACCTTATCCAGCCTCTGCAAGGTTTACTAAAAAAAGTACAATCTTAAGGATGCCACTTTCAGAAGTTCAAAATCGACTAAATTCTAATATTGAACTTAACCACATTCTAATGCACTCATTGATGAATAAAATCGAAACATTAAATTTGGCAATAAATCGTGGTCTTACCATGGATGCAATGCAAAGAGTAGCACATTTCCTTTTTTATGGAACACCCGATTCCCTGGCTTTAAAACAAACGCAAATGGCTTCCTTACTTTATTTAAGACCTGAAACTTTCTCAAGGATATTAAAACAACTGAAAGACCAAGGACTTGTTGATACACAGAAAGGTGAGATTACAATTTTAGACAAAGAAGGGCTCTTGAAAATTTTGGCTTAGTACTTGATTTGTATCAATGAAATGATACTCCTTTCAGATAGTATTAAAGTATGAAACAATCTTTTTTTCAAAACAGTTTCTGGAACACAGCGTTTCGCCCTTTTTTTTGGTTTGGATCAGTTTTCGGAATCTTAGTCATTTCAATTTGGATATTCATACTTTCGAATATTCTTAAAAGCCAAATTCAGATCAATGCCATTCATTGGCATTCCTACGAAATGGTATTCGGTTTTACCAAAGCCATTGTATTAGGATTTTTATTCACTGCCGTTCAAAATTGGACAAATTCAACCATTCTAAAAGGGAAAAATTTATTTTATTTATTGGCCTTTTGGTTAATTGGAAGATTTTCATTCTATTCGTTTGGTTTTTTAAGTTATCTTTCGTTTGGGTTTGATATCTGCTCGGATATCATGGTAATCTACTTACTTGTTCCAAAGTTAATTGTTCCTACCCAAAAACACAACAGGCCAATCTTATACCATTATGCTCTTTTTACCATTTTCCATATTCTGAGTGCACTCTCTGCTTATTCCATTTTAGACCCAGAGAAAACATTACTATTTATCCACCTAAGTATCTTTGTTGTGTTATTTCTAATCCTCATCATAGGCGGACGAGTTGTACCATTCTTTTCAGGTGTCGTCATCCAAGGGTATTCATTTAAACGAATGCCAAAATTAGAAACATTTCTAATCTATCTTCCATTTATCTTTTATCTGACAAAACTAATACAATCATATTTTGAGGCGTACATTTTAAGATCCATTTCCTACTTACAAGGAACAGGTTTTACAATATTGGGAATTTTATCTTTTATAGTTGGATTTTCTTTATTTGTCTCGAATACGATTCGATACATTTCATGGAAACCTTGGAAATCCTACCGAAGGCCTATCCTTTGGATTTTGTACTTAGGTTACTTTTGGGTGTGTTCAGGATTTTTACTTTATAGTTTAGCTGAATTGAATCTATTCCCAATCTCATCAGCCATTCATAGTTTAACAGTTGGTGGTCTTAGTGTATTTATTTATGGAATGATCACAAGAGTGAGTTTGGGTCATACTGGAAGAGCTATCGTTGCTTCACCTCTCACTGTTTTTGCTTATATTGTCTTAAATGTTAGCGTAATCATTCGAGTTATTTTACCACTCTTCAACCAACACAAATATGCATATTATCTGTCAGGAATAGGCTGGATACTGTGTTTTAGTTTATTTGTTATCCAGTATACAATCATTCTTTATTCACCTAGACCCGATGGCAAACCATCTTAATCGAAAGATTTAAATTTATTTCTCTTTCCCATTCATACTTAACTCTTAATGGCTCTTCTAAAAAATTCCTGTAAGGAATCGAGGAGCCTTTCTGGATGAAACAACATTTGATAACTCGCATTTCGCATCATCGCAGGGATCGTTGGTTTTTCCTCTGTTCCTATTGCCAAAGTATAAACTTGTACGCCGTTTAACAAACATTCACCCACAGCTTTATTCACATCCTCAATTCCATACTTACCTTCATACTGATCATAATCATTTGGTCTTGCATCAGTGATTAAGATGATCCATTTTTGCTTGTAACCAGAATCCTTTAATAGAGAATTTGTGTGACGAAGTGATGGACCCACCCGAGTGTATCCGATGGGAGACAAAGGGCCTAAACGATCTCTGACTACCATCCAAGATTCGTTCATTTGTTTTAAGTGAATGAATTGATTGTGATTTCTCGTTCGAGAGTAAAAACCAGCAATGCCAAATGGAATTTTTAATTCTTCCAAACACTCAGAAAACAGTAATAAACTTTCTCTTTCCACATCCAAAATTCGTTTATCGTGAATCCAAGAATCGGTAGATAAACTTAAATCCATTAAAAAGTATAATCCTATATCGGATACATCTCGAATAGGATTCATATAGATTGCTTCCGATGGGCTCTTCTTAGCTTTTAAATCTGCATATCGATCAACAAGTGCATCTAAGTCTATGTCAGCACCCGCAACCAATCGTTTTTTAATTCGAGTTTGGTTGAGTAAAGCAGTCATTTTTTTCTTTAATAATAATAGGGTGCGGTGTTGTTTTTCCAATACTCCAATTGCATAAGAAGAATCCAATGTTTTTGGAAATTCCTCAACCACAGAACAATAATTAGGTTTATATTGCTTTAATTTATAATCCCATTCTGGATATAAAAATGGTTTTTCATTGCTAGTATCTTCCAATATTTCCAGTAAGGTCCCTGCACCAGATTCACTTGTCCTTGTGGTATGAACCGGATCTTCAGTACGTATGATATGTTTGAGGTTTAGTTCCTCAAGAGCCTCCTCTTCCTCCATATCTTCTTCGCCATCAATGTCTCGCCACTGTCCATCAAACTCTTCTACAGTTTCAATTTTTTCAAAATTGTGACCAAGTGTATACTCTTCAATTTTTTTCTCATCTACTTCCAGTAATTCTGCTTCACTTGGATCTAACTTTTGTTTGGATTCTTTCGACTCCATTTTTTGTTTCTGTTTATCCGAAATAAAATCTTTACCTACAGGAAAGTTCATTTTCGAATTGGAAAGTGAAGTGTTTGCATGATAAAAACAGGAAACAATATTTTGGTATTGTTTTGGATCCTTATTTCTAAACATCAATCGATCCTTTCGAATTTCTTTCCAATCTAAATATGCACCAGGATATCGTTTCAGAAAAGAACGAAACAATTGATAAAATGTTTCCTTACCCAAACTGGTTTTGTTGGTATGTTCTTCTTTTAAATACGACAAATAGGCAAGTAGTATCCGTATTTGTATTTTAGTTTCCCTTTCTGTTAAATACCAATAGATTGTTTCTGGAAATTTAAGGAAATTTTCTCCAAGGGAAATGGCCTCACCACCATACACAATGGAGGTGGTTTCTTTTCGCAAAGTTTGAAGGTAACGAACAATTCTCGTTTCTTCCGACTCCATACGATATGGATAGTATGCAGATGGAGGTGTAAGTTTTGTTTTAAGTTTTTTCCAAAGTTTATGACCTTGGTAGAATACAAACTGATCCCATTCCAAAATGAATTCCTAAAAGATTAAATCAAAACTATCTTGTAAAGCCGTCACAGTATCTTCATCATCTGTTAAAGGTAGTATGATAGCAGTTCGACCCGCGAGGCGAGATGGTAGGCTTTTCCCCATCAGTTTGGCACATGATACTAGCAAACGTGTGGATACTGTTTCTGCAAGCCCCAACTCCGGTTTTTTCCTGACTAAATTTGCAAATTGCACTAATTTTTTGGCAATGGAATCAGAAATTCCTGTTTCTCCAATAATGATCTTTTCTTCCACAGATGGTTTTGGATATGGAAAATCCATACTGAGAAAACGTTGTTTGGTGGAAGGTTTTAGATCTTTAAACCCTTTCTGATAACCAGGGTTATATGATGCGACTAACAAAAAGTTTGGATGTGCAATGATTTCTTCGTTTTTTCTTTCAATGAATAATGTCCGTCTATGGTCTGTTAAAGAGTGAATGGTCACAAGAGTATCTGGTCTTGCTTCTGCAATTTCATCCAAATACACAATGGCACCTTCTTTGACACCTGTGGTAAGAGGACCATCCATCCAAACAGTGTCTGCACCTTTGACGATAAATCGTCCTACCAAATCAACAGCAGACGTTTCATCATTACATAAAATTGTAATGAGTTTACGACCCATTTGGTGTGCCATAAATTCCAAAAATCGAGATTTTCCAGAACCAGTAGGTCCTTTTAACAAAAGCGGCAGAGTATTCTCAGCCGCCATTTGAAAAATCTCTACTTCCTTACCTGTTGGTTCGTAATAGGGAATTTTTGTTGTTAACATAAGTTAATCTATATCACCTACATTTTTACCAACCGCTTCATTGGAAGGAAGACCATGTCGAATGAAATCAACTATGAAATATGTGATTCCAATTGTAAATAATGTAGCTGCAAGTAGCATTCCGATAAAATGGAACACGATTTCTTTTTGAACCACAAGAAAGTCCATTCCCAATTTACGTTCCAGATACACCTGAGTGATCCCTGCCACTGCCAACGCTCCAGTCATACCAACCATTCCAATATTGGATGCCCAGAATGCTAGATATCCAGACATACCGGTGAAAAGTTTACGACCTGTCATGTTTGGCATTGCATACGAAATGACAGCTAACACTAACATGGCGTAGGCTCCCCAGAATGCAAGGTGACCGTGCATAGCTGTGATGAGAGTTCCATGTGTCCATTGGTTAACCGATGGCCAAGTGTGTGCAAAACCTAGAAAACCAGCACCAATGAAAGACATCATCGCACTTCCAAGTGTCCAATAGAGTGCAATTTTGTTTGGATGGTCTTTTCCTTTTTTGCGATACATATTGAGAGCCCAGATTGCCATTCCGAGGAACGCAAGTGGTTCTAAGGCAGAAAAAATTCCACCGACCATAAGCCAATACTTAGGAGTACCGATCCAGTAGTAGTGGTGCCCTGTTCCTAAAATTCCAGAAAGAAACGTGAGACCAACAACAACATACAACCATTTTTCAATGACTTCCCTGTCCACACCTGTAAGTTTGATGAGTAAAAAAGCCAGGATACCACCCATGATGAGTTCCCAAACTCCCTCTACCCAAAGGTGAACAACCCACCATCGAAAGTAAGAATCCAAGGTTTGGTTATCGAAATAAATCATACCTGGGAGATACAGTAAGGCAGCACATAACAGACCAAAGAATAATACAAGTTGTGTTGTACTCCTTTTTTTGGCCTCCCAAATGGTCATAGCAATATTGAATAAAAAGGTTAAAACGTTGACAACGACAAGGTAATCAAGTGGCCTTGGAATCTCTAAAAACTTTCTACCTTCCCACCAATTAAAGTGGAATCCAATGATGGCAACAACACCCACAATAACCCAAGAAATCAGTTGGATGTATGCGAGTTTGACACTGTACAATTCTCGATCAGATTCTTCAGGGATGATGTAATAAGCAGCACCCATAAATCCTGTTAATAACCAAACAACTAATAAATTTGTATGTGTCGCACGTGCTGTGTTAAATGGAATATAATCATGTAATCCATCAAAACCAATACGAGCAAAACCCATGATAAAACCATAAACGATTTGTAAAGATAAGAGTAACATACAAGTTGCAAAAAACCAATATGCGACCTTTTGTGATTGGAATCTCATTGTTTCTCCTTATTTTAATGCAGAAAGATAAGTCACTATATCTTTTCTTTCTGTATCACTTAACGGCAACTTTGGCATATTTGTTCCCGGTTTGATCACTTGTGGATCTATCAACCATCGGTTGAGATAATCGACATCAAACTTTGATCCTACATGATCAAGTGCAGGTCCAACATTTCCTCCCTTGCCACCTACTGCGTGACAGGCGACACATAATTGAGAAAACTTTTCTGGTTGAGAAACTTTCACAACATTGGCAGTTGTTTGTGGAGGTACGGCAGTGGAAATTGAACCAACTGGGATATTTGGTTTTGGTGGCCAACCATTGGCATCAATTTTACCAACCCAATCTAGGAATGCGATGACTTGTCCCTTTTCTTCTTTGGTAAAATTGTATTTCACCATCTTACGTTCACCAGGGAACATTGCTTGTGGATCATCTAAGAATACATCGATCCAACTAACTCCCCTTCTCTCGACCACTTTAGTCAAATCAGGGGCATAATATGCTCCCTCTCCAAGTAAGGTATGGCAACCCATACAATTGTTTTTTTCCCAAATCTCTTTCCCTTTTAGCACATCTTCTGTTAAGTTTTGCGCATTGGTACGGGTATCGTTTTGTCGCAAGGTATCGATTGTGAGGAACACAAAGATAGCACCGAACAAAAAAGTTCCACCCAGAAAGAATGCTCTTGCTTGCGATTTTGAAAGCATCCTTACCTCCTTTTTTCCATTTTACAAATGTAAGTGCAGATTGTACAAATTGCCTTGATTCTAATCAAGTTCTAAATAAAAATCCTGTGTTAACATATGCAAGATACCGAATGGAATTCATTTTGAATAAGAATTAGAATCATTTAAATAGTTAAAATGGTTAAATTGTGGCGCAAACCGGACAATTTGAACGTTTTCCCCAATTTTGGAACCTTTCGGATCCATTTTACATGTGATTTTAGTTGAATATTCGATTATTTTAAATTTCTATAGTACGTAAGGAGAATGCATGAACGAAACAACTACCGAGGAAAATGATTCAATTTGGTACCCTCCTGGAGGAATTCTCATTTGGCTCATCGTATTTGTGGAAGTAATCACCTTCTGTATGGGGATTGGATCCTTAGTATATGACAAAACTCAAAATCCAGATGGTTTCCAAACCATGCAAAAACTTTTGCACAGAGAATTTGCTTTCTGGAATACAATTTTCCTGTTAACGAGTGGATTTTTATTAGCCATAAGCGTTTATGCAAAAGAAAACAAAAAAGAGATTCAATTTTTCTATGGAATGTTAGGTGCAATTTTCTTCGGATTTGCTTTTTTATTCCTCAAAAGTCTCGAGTTTTACGACAAATGGACTTTTGGTTATACCTTAGATACAAGTGTATTTTTTAGTTACTACTGGTTACTCACAGGTTTTCATTACTTACATGTGGCCGTAGGAATCATCATCTTATCAATTGTTCTTCTCAACCGCAAAACCATCACCCTTGTGAATTTGGAAGCGGGAGGAATTTTTTGGCATATGTGTGATTTGATCTGGCTTATCCTATACCCAGCATTGTATTTGATCCAATAAGAAAGAAGGTTTTATGTTACGCATTGTAATTACTTATATGATTTTACTCACAATCGTATATCTGTCGTTTTACGGGATGGGATCGTTTGTACCAGGTAATTGGAATTTGATACTGATGAGTGCACTCAAATTCCTTTTGATATCCTATGTATTTATGAATTTAGTACGAGCCCATTTTTTTTGGAAGTTGATTTTCTCAACTTTGATTTTTGTGTATTCGTTTGGGATCTGGTATTTCACTTAAAAATGATCCCAAATGGGAAACGAATGTGGTTTTTGAGGCAAATTTCCTGGTCGATTCAAAATGACCACTTGCATCCCTGCTTCACTTGCCGCATCCGCTTCTTCCACAATGTCTGTAAAAAAACGTATTTCACTGGGTAACGCAGAAAGTGTCTTGGCAATTCTTAAATAACTTTCTTTTTCCCGTTTTCCACCTACAGCTGTATCAAAATAAGAAGTAAAACACTCACGCATATCACCTAACACCGAATATTGGTAAATTAAAACTTGCGCTTCCACAGATCCAGAAGAATACACATGGTTTTGTTTTCCTTCTTGGATGGATTGTTTTAAAAATTTGGGAACATCCTCATAGACTGTACTTTTGATTTCTCCAGACTCATATCCCTCTTTCCAAATTTTTCCTTGTACTTCTTTTAAAGGACCAAATTTACGATCTTTCTCAATGAGATATTCAAAATAGGAAGGGACTAGATCTTTCGAAAGTTGCTTTGTGTTTTCATTTGGAAAATTTTGCGAACGAGATGGGTCCATTGAGAGTTTTTGTACGAACAATGGATCGTTTGCAGATAAATCTTTCTCGTATTCTGCGAGAATTTCCTTCCATTTCTCTTCTGAAAACTGATAGGTCTTTAAAAATGAATGGATGTGTTTTTTTGCATAAGGAAACAGAATCTCATGTACAAAGGCAATTGGTGCCGTTGTCCCTTCGATATCAAGTAAGTTATGTTTGATTTGCATTGTATCTATTTGTTTTCAATTTATGAATGAATCCATATTAGGAAACATTCTGTTTCATTAACAAATGCATTATTTTTTCATCTTTTTCATAATTGAATAAAACTAAAAACCAAGCTAAGGCACATGGAATCCAAAATAAAATTGAGATGGAAAGAGCAAGTCCCCTATCAGGTGTGAGCCCAAGAATCACAGCTGACATTACAGGTCCGAGACCTTTTCCTAAATCATCCGTTAGGTTGTAGATAGAAAAGATTGCACTTCTCGATTTTGGTTCATTTACGTTGAGTAATACAGCTCTAACATTTGGGCCAGTGACAGAGATCATAATTCCTGTTAATACATTGAGACCAATAAAGAGACCCATATGAGGAACAATATCAAACGAGTAAAGCAAAAGAATAGCAGGAAATACTCCAAAGAATGTAGTTCCCATACATAATAATGGTTGGTATGTTTTTTTGATATTGTACAAAAATTGTCCAAGCACTCCACCAAAAAAAGTTCCAATAAAAATTCCAATCGCAGCAAACGTAATCATACCAGCGGAAACTTCTTTTGTTAGGTGATATGTGTGTTCATAATAATCTGCTAAATAAACAAAAAATACACCCCAAGGAATACAGCCAGGAAGTCCTTGTAAAAAAGCACCAAGATTGGTTTTGTTTTCGAAAAGTAACTTAAAGTCTTTCAGCGTGATTTTATGAGAAAGTTCATCGGCTCCCACTTCTTCTGCTCCACCTCGTTTAGGTTCTTTACAGAAAAATAAATAAACAGCGACGAAGAAAAAGGAAGGTGCAGACATGTAAATAAAAGATGTTCTCCATCCATTGATGGGATCAGCTCCACCCAAAATTCCACCTAACAGCTGCCCTACTCCAACACCAAGACCCATAGCCAAAGACACATAGCCAGTAGCAATGGCACGAGATTGGCTAGAGAAATAATCTCCAATCAAACTAAAAAGTAATGGGAAAATTCCACCGAGTCCAAATCCACATAAGGTCCTTAAAATCAAAAACTGATCGAAGTTCTGTGCATAGGCAGTCAATAAACAAGGAATTTCACCTAACAAAACTGTTGCGATCAGTAAATTTTTTCGTGAAAATGCTTGGGAAAGATACCCCATTGACAGTGACACGAGTCCACCCAAGATAAAAAACAAAACAGGAATGATCCCACCAAATTTCCAATCCACTTCATTTGGATCTGTAATCCCTAAGGAAGCTCCAATGTTTTTCATATTGGGAGCAATTAAGTTTTGATCGCCAAACAGAAAGAAGGCCATGCCTAAAATCATCCAGAAGGCTAAAATCCCTCTTGGGCCATGGTTCACAAGTTCTGCAAGACCAAAAAACCGAAGATAGGTGGTTTCTTGTTTTGATTTTTTTTGGTTCATAAATTGGTTTTCCTTTCTGATTGTTTGCGATAGACAAAAATAAAAGACAGTGTAAATAAAAGTCCTAAGAATCCAATGATCGCAAAGGTAGATAAATCCCAACTCGTTAGGATAGATCCATTCCAAATTTCTGGGTTAGGAGAATTTGCCATTGTTGGAAGTGCCTTTCCTCCAACAAAACGAAATTCAACCTTTGCACCAAATTCGAGTGCATTTAATACATAAGCACTGAGACCTTTTGGAACATCTTTATCTAATTTCACCACAGGTGTTTTTTCACCTGTTTCCACTACCATATCTTGTGGTTTCACAAAGATAGGGTATTTACCGTTTTCTGATTCAATTAACATTCGTTCGCTGAATGAATCTTCAGAGTTTGGGATCAAATAAGAAACTTGTAATTCGGAACTTCCAGGTAAAACAGCCCGGTCCAAAATTCGTCCGCCATTTGGACCATCGGGTACACCCAGTGGAATCGCCATTTTACTACCTGGTTGTTGGAGTTGTGCCATAATCTCCGTTGCTTCTTTCGCAACCGAATATTCCAATGCACCTGACTTTGGATCATATGATTTTGGTGGATTACTGACATTATCGATGAGGAACAATTTAAAAATACGTAGTCCCTTTTTTTCTCGCATAACTTGCATTAAGCTTTTAATAGCCACTTGTTTTCGGTCTGCCCCTGAATCATATACGGTTATTTCTTGAGGAGAAGTACGAAACTTAGTTGTTGGCGGAATCATTTTATTATAATTTGCGCCTTGGTATTGGACTTGTAAAAGGATGGGTGCGCCTTCCGGTAAATCCATTTCTGGGAATCGAAATTTTCCAGACTGTGGGCCAATTTCTCCGAGTGGAACCATTGCCCCTTGTAAAGCCATCATCCGAATGGAATCAGCCTTTCCGAATCCTCTTGTGGTACCATTTTGAATGGTTCCAAAGATGGAAATTTTTTCCGCATAACTTGCGCTTGAGAGAAGAAAGAGGACTAAATAGAGAATACGATTGCTACGAAACATTTTGATACTTTTTCTCGTTCTTTCGGTTCCAATCCAAGTGAAAAAACGAAAGTTTTTAAAAATTTAGAGGCGACAAGAGAGGGTACTGGACATAATGCTTTAGATAGGAAAGGAAAACCCGGCTACATGAAGCAATTGAGCGAAATCGTTCACAATTCCTCAAAAGACGAGAGAGATATACTACTAGAATACCAAAATATCGATGTTTCCAAGTTAGAAACATTGAATGTTTTAGGAATTCCAATAGACAATGTCACAACAGATGAAGCGATTGCGAAACTTTTCCGCGTGCTTGAGAAAAAAGAAGGCATGCACCATGTTTTATTCTTAGATCCGATCAAACTCATGAGGATGCGTCCTAAAAAATCGCTCCACCGTATCGCCGAAAAAGCGGGTACCATCTTAGTTGAAGGTGCTGGCATTGGTTGGATGACAAAAGGACGATTAAAAGAAAGAGTCACACCAATTGCAGTGATGATGGATCTCATCCGACTTGCAGAACTCAAAGAATTTACCGCGTTTATCTTTGGCGCAAAAGATGAAATCGTAGAACGTATTTATTTTAATCTCACAAGGCACTTTCCGAAAGTTCGTATTGTTGGTAGGCACGCAGGCCATTTAGATCGCCAACGTGAAATGCGAGTGAAGGAAGCCATTCGTAAAACAGGACCTGATATTATATTCCTTGCCATGGACTTCCCTGAACAAGAAATTTGGATCGAAAACAACACAGGTTATTTTGGTAAAGCTGTTGTGATTGGTGTAGGTGGCGCCTTAGATATGTTATCTGGTGCTGACAAAAAAGCCCCTGAATGGTTCAAAGAACGTGGTCTAATCTGGTTATGGAGAATTATCGCAAGACCATACCGAATCCGACGTATGTGGGAAACGTTTTACTTTCTATTACTTGGAATTCGCGAACGTTTTCGCAAACAATAAAGTTTATTTTTTAATCTGAGCCAATCGATCCAGTGTAGGAGCTAACCAGTCTTCTAACAATGGTTCTCTATCTAGTTTGGCTCTAGCAAAAACCAAATCCTTATTTGAGTTGGCAATTTCACTTACGGAACCAATTTTACGCGCTGTTTCCATTGCTTTCCAATAGTATTTGAGTGCATTGATGGTATCTTGTTTTTTCTCATACACTGCACCTATATTATTGTAAAGTGCCGTTAAAGTCTCATACACTTCTCTATGATCAGAGTTTTCAGTGTCAATTCGACCAAGGCTTTGTTCCTTCAGCTCAAAATCATCCTTTAACTTCAGATAGTTGCCAAGTGCTGCATTGTATTGTCTTGTATAATAAAATGCATTTCCTTTCCCAAAGAGTAAGGTTGGGTTATTGTATATATCTTCTTCAGGGAGTTCTGCCCAAAAATCTAAACTTTGTGCAAAGTCACCATGGTTATAATCAATCCAACCTAAATAATAATAACATTCTCTAACAATCTTTGGATCTTTGGAAATATCACGGTCAAGAGCTGCGAGAAATGATTCACGTGCCATAAAAAGACCATTTCGTCTCTCTTTTTCTTCATAGGAAAGAGTTCCAATACTTCGTTCTGGATAGATTTTTTTGCCAGGGAACTCTCGTATATTGTCTGTTACGTTTATCCCAGCTGCTTCCAAAAATTGAATTTTACCTAAGTTAAACGAAATCCTTCCAGGACTTCCTTCAAGTAAGGTTTCATCTTCGTCCCTTTCTCCTAATCGATCACGATAGTTTTGGTATCGATCATCGGCTTCTTTTAAAAGTTTAACAGCTTCATCATAATCTTCTGTTTGGATATAATATTCAGCCATCAGTAAAACTGCTAAATAATGTCTAATATCATAAGTTGATGCTAGTTCTAATTGTTTTAGAGCACGAGCCGCTTCTTCTTTTTTGAAATAAAAACGTGCTCTTTGGTAATAACCTTCCGCAAATTTTGAACCACCATCTTTGCCATAAGCAATGTTTAGCAGGTATTCTACGTTATCATCAATCTCCATGCCTGTGACTTGGTCTTCAGGATTGATGTTGTATTTGATTCTTACTTCTTCAGAATCTAAATCAATATAAAAGGAAGCAAGTTTTGCCAAAACAAAAAGTGAAAGTTCGTCTTCAATGTTTAGAGCATTACGAACTTGTCTATGGTGGTTTAAAACATATTGTGGATTTTTATCACGTTTCCACATTTCAATATATGTAGATAAAATTCCACCGTGTCCAATTGGATTTTTTGGATACTTTTCAATGATATCGTTATAGTATTTAACAGCTGTTCCAAACTCTTGTTTGTTATAGAAAATTTTTGCAATACCAGCAATGGCATCAACATTATCAGGATCTCCACCATCGGTGAACACTCGTTTGAAGTATTCGATTGCAAGTTGATCATTTTTATATTTTTTGCGATTACTTCCAGGTGGAACTTCGATAAAGTCTTTTCTGTGAAAGGAATGAAAGGTTCCTAGTGCAATATAAGTATCAATATCATGCACATTGTATTTGAGGCGTGATGCAATGTAAGCACCGGCCTTTAATACCTTTCTTGGTACTTTATCTTGAGAGGTTAAATAAAATGCAAGTTCAGGGAGAGGTCTTCTACCAGCAGTTTCGACACCTGCGTCATTCCATTCCGTTTTTTTCGCAAAACTGATGTTTGGAACTTCTTTACGATTTTCCCAAGCACGTTTGTGTTCCTTGTCTTCTGGTTCATAACCAAAATCTGGTTCTACCTTCCCAAAACATTTTTCAAACGCTCTTTCATACAAACCTGCTTTGGTATAAGCAGTACAATATTTATTCAAAAACTCTAAGTTATGTGGGAAAATCTCTTCCCCTTTGATAAAATAATTCTCAGCATCAGCGAGTAATTTTTTCTTTTCTAGAGCATCAGTTTCATAACTGTATTCTTCTATTTTTTCAAGTCCAAGTGCATACTGCGCTTTCGCACGGTAAGGAACGATTACATACTTCCATAAAGTAATAATTCCAAATACTAAAAAGATAGCTGCTGCAGAAGATAAAATTGTCCTTCTGATTAACTCACGTTTGCGAGCTGCACCTTCTTTAGTATATGCATCTTTACTGGCAATGATGGGAACTCCATCTGCCGCAAATTTTCCACTCGAATCACTGAGTTCTACACGTTCACCTAGTAGGCCACTTAAGAAACTAGCAATGTCTTCCGGTTTTTGTTGGGCTTTGATGAGCTCAATGATTTCTTTTTGGTTCCGAACAGGGATACGTTGGTTAACAATCGCATCAATAACGGTTCGTCTTAATTTTGGAGGATAACGAAGTAACTCAGATTGAATGACGGCAAGTTCTTCATCCGTTAAACTGGATTCAAGAGATTCTTCAGGTTCTTCCTCTTTGCCAAGAGACATGAGGTCTTCTTCAAATCCACCAGGACCTTCATCATTTCCACCAAAGTCGTCCATGGCGGAAACTGGCATATCATCAATGGAAGGTGCTAGGTCATCAAATGAAGGAGCAGCTAAATCATCATCAAGACTTGGTGGTTCCATCCCCACACCCAAGTCACCGAATGGATCATCAAATCCACCACCAATATCTGCAGGTTCTGATTCTCTTGCAGACGTGGATGGAGTATCCATACTTCCAAAAGGATCATCTTCAAAACTTGTTCCCGCGTCAGTTGCGGCAGGAGTGGATCCCATATCGGCAAATGGATCATCACCAAATGAAGGTTCGCTGGATGTAGCAGGTGTTGACAAATCTCCAAACGGATCATCACCTGTAGGAGCATCAGTGGAAGGAGAATCTAAACTACTAAAAGGATCATCACCAAAACCAGCACCCGCATCTGAATCGGATGGAGTGGATCCCATATCAGCAAATGGATCATCTCCCGAAGGAGTTTCGCCACCAGATCCAAAATCAAAATCATCACTTGTACCTTTTGGTTCATCAGAACCAGAATCAAAGCCAGCAAACAGGTCTTCGTCGGTTGTTTTTGGAATTGAATCGTCGTCGCCCCCTAAATTGGCAAAGGGATCATCCCCAATTTCAGGCGCTTTTGTATCTTCAATGGGTGCTTCATCAATCGCATCTAAATTGGCAAAAGGATCATCGGCACCTGCCCCGGAGTCACTCGGAGAATCGAGGTTTGCAAATGGATCGGCTTCGTCACCGGCAGGTGTTGAAAATGGATCCTCATTCCCAGACAACTCATCTGAGGGAGAATCCATGCCTAAATCATCAAAATCAGTAGTAGGAGGAGTTGTTTCTTGGGGTTTAGGACTATCTTCGCCTAATAATTCATCTAAATCGATCCCATCGTCTTCTTCAGGTTGGGAACTGGACAGTTTGGGCGGACCAAAATCGTCATCATCATCGAGGCCAGAAAAAGGGTCTGAGTTGTCACCTGAGCTCGTATCATCCCCACCAAAATCGTCTGGCAGAGCATCATTTGATTCTTCGTCAGTAGGTTCTGGCTCTTCGTTGCCAGAAAAGGGATTTGTATACCCTAGTTTCTCACGTAAGACCTTTGCCATCGGGTTGAGCTCTTCCGAAGACATAGGGTTCTTATTGAGAGCCGAAAACATCGTCTCGATTTGTGTAATTTCTTCCGGACTCAATTTGTCTATCGGCTCAGCCATGCGAAGGTCTATTCCTAATGAATTATCGGCCCCTTCTTAAAATGACAGAATATTTTTTTTATTATGTCAGATGATTCTTCAATCAAAAAACCTTTCACGCTCTTTTTTCAATCCTGCCGAAAATAAAGACAAAGGACACAAGAGACAACTGCATTATGTTGAAATCCAAATTCATCCGAATTGCCCTCATTTTACTCTTTTTGACAGGTATTGGAATTTTTGCCGACGATGGCATGGATTGGATCGGAAGTTTTTCTTCCGGAGAACTCGAAATGTCAGATGAAACCGAAGACCAAGACACTGTTTATTACCTATGGCAATTGGAAAGTCTGAAGAAAAACATCGCACCACGTTACATTCGTTATCTTGATGTCGAATCCTATGTTTCGAGTGGGAACCTTCTCCACCGAGGGATTCTTTTCACTTATAATGGCCTTAGAGATGAATCTGTGGAAATCTGCGGTAGTTTTAACAATTGGGAATGTGCTGAAATGAAACGAAACCAATATGGAATTTATTACACAGTCATCGAACCAAACCAAATCAAAGACAGTTATGAAGAAGACCCTGTTTATGAGTATAAATTTCGAGTGAATGGCCTGCTCACCTACGATCCAGAAAACTTCGATAAGGTGGAAGATGGATCTGGGTCTTATTATTCACGTTTTGTTTTGGATTCTAAAGACACAGATCGCCAAACAAAAACGATGGTATTGGAAGATTCCGCAAACGAAGAACGTGACTTACGTACAGTCAAATTTCAAATTTATTTACCAAATGCAGAAGTGGTTCGGGTAGTAGGAAATTTTAATGATTGGAACCCTGAACATGATTTTTTGAAAAAAGATCGTAAAGGGGTTTTTACATTAGAGAAAAAATTACTCCCTGGTGAGTACCACTACCAATTCATCGTAGACGGTGAAACTATGTTAGATACTTACAATCCGACTACGAATATTAAAATCGATACAAATGAATCTGTTTCGTCTCTTTTGGTTCCTGAGCGCAACTACGCATTAGAAAGAAAGATGTAAAACTTAAAAGTTTTTTAGTCCTATTTCCATGATTCTTTTTTGATTTCAATTTTGGGAAACCATATTGGATTCACTGGGATCGAAACATCAGTTTTGTTTTTAACCATATCCGCATACTGATCCCACTTTAAATCTTCGTATGGTTTGATGAAAATTGAATTTCGAATTACAAAAAGGAATACAACAACCACGAGAATTGGTAAATGAACAGTTGTCTGAATTTTATTTTTTTCGAATAACAATACAAAGGTCAAAATACAGAACATAAAATATGGCACTAAACCATACCGATTGATCATCAGATTAATGACATTTAGAAAATAAAATGATTCCTTTGCCCCATTTACGAGTGTCGTATAAGTGGCCTGCTCTGCGTTTAATGACAAACCACCCCGAAGTAACACTGGAATCAAAACGGTTATCAAAAAACTGCCCAACAAAATCGAAGTTTGAACACCTTGCATTTTGAATTTTTTGCAATAAAAGTAGAGTAAAACTAGTTCGAGTATCCAGAAATACTTATGATATGTTATGAATTCTACTGAATTCGTGTTCATGAAGTATGTTGCGACAATCAATCGAATTAATTTTTCGATATGGATTAGGTTTAAGAAATAGTTCCAATCAATGCCAACCACTGAATCCCTGGAACCCAAATAAAACATCAAAATTCCGTATCCCAATCCAATCACAAACAAAACTAGATATACCCAACGTTTTCGATCAAATTTGCAAAGGAATGGACGAATTAAAAATAGAGGAGCATAACAGATAGCCAATGGAGCAGAAAAAATCCCCAACAATACATATACTGTGATCAATAGATAACTGAATCCATTTAGTTCACCACCAATGATAGCCAAAAGAAAAACCCCTAAAGATAGGAAAAAATGCACATTGGTGATATTGTTAAATGATTCAATTCCAACTGGTGAACAACAAAGTAAAACAATCACAATTGTTCTTAAAAAATCACTTCTCAAGATATAACGAAACTTTGTGAGAGAAAAAATAGAAACAGAAATCGCTGAAATCAAAATTGCAGAGAGGTTAAACACCAAAGGTATCAATGCATAGGGAAACAAATTCGCAAAAAATGCAATGAATCTAGGTACTAAGTGGATGTATCCCGCATACAGAAAAAAGATAGTATCAGGGAATCCGGTAACCCATTCATCTCGGAGAAAGATTTGTCCATCTTCAGCCCATAACTGAGCATTTAAAATTGAATCCGGTTTTCTCAAAATGAGGATCACAAACGATAATAGTAAATTAGAAAAAAATAATATGAAATTATGGTACTTTGTGGTTGTACCTGAAGTAGTAAAATCTTCTTTAAAATTATGAAATAAACTGGCGAACAATTCGATCAGTTTCAACTTCATATCATCTATGATTCGTTTCATTTTTGTATATGATTCATTCATTCGAAATTGATCAAAAAAGTAGATTTCTTTCTAAATTGAGTTCATGGAACCAAAATGACGATCATTATTTTATTGTTCTAAAGTTGCGGTCATAGACCCTTTGGAGGAACTCATACGAGGGTCAGGACCATACTCCAAAATCCGCTCATGAACAAACTCTGCGTGTTCTAGTTCTCCAGAAAAGACGATGGTTTTTTTACGGGTATCCACCTCCACTGCATGTTGGAAGGCTTTTTCCCAAGTCATTTGACAAACATCCATGAGCATCTCGATGACATACTCATAGGTGTGGTGGTCGTCATCCCACAAAACGACCTTCCATGGGCCGTCATTTTTGGTTGGTTTGATTTCGGTTTCTTCTAAAATAGAAGGTTGGGATGCTCCGGAACCGGTCATGACCGAAGCTTTTCCCTTATTTTTTCTTTTTGGAAATGGCAAGTTCCGCGTGGGAAACTACATCTTTGGCTCGAAGGCCAAAATAATCAAGAAGCCCACTCCAAGTACCTGATTTTCCAAAACTATCCTTCATTCCCACTTTGATGACGGGAACAGGGTATTCTTCTGATAAAAGTTCAGATACAGCAGAACCAAGTCCGCCAATGACATTGTGTTCTTCACATGTTACTACCGTACCGCATTCTTTTGCTTTTGCAATGATGGTCTCTTTGTCTAAAGGTTTGATTGTTGCCATATTAAGGAGAGTTGCATGGATTCCTTTTTCTTTGAGGAGTCCCACTGCGGTCATGGCTTCGTTTACCATCACTCCGTTAGCAATGATACAAACATCCTTACCTTCCGACATCACTTCAGCTTTTCCAATTTGGAATTTGTAGTTTTCACGTTCGATGACTGGAATGGCAGGTCTTCCCACTCTTACATAAACAGGTCCTTTGTAATCAGCAATTGCATGAATCACTTGTTTGGTTTCATTAAAGTCTGAAGGACAAATGACAGTCATTTCTGGAATGACACGCATAATGGCAAAATCTTCAATACATTGATGAGAAGCACCATCTTCTCCAACAGTGATACCACCGTGAGAAGCTACAAGCTTTACGTTTAACTTTGGATAAACGACACTATTCCTTACGACTTCCCAGGCACGACCCGATAAAAACATAGCAAAACTTGAAGCAAATGGAACAAATCCAGAAAGAGCTAAACCTGCCGCATGACCAACTAAGTTTTGTTCCGCGACACCGACGTTAAAAAATCTTTCAGGATACTTCTTTTTGAAGTCAGCAGTTTTAGTGGAACCAGATAGGTCCGCATCTAAAACGACTACATCTTGTCTTGATGCACCTAACTCAACTAAGGCTTCGCCGTATGCATCTCTTGTTGCTTTTTTGTCCGCGGTTGATTGGCTAGGTGCTCCCATGATTATCCTTTTTTTAACGCTTCTGCTTTGTCAGTTTTTTCCCAAGTAAATGTGCTTCCAGTTCTACCAAAATGGCCGTAAGCAGCAGTTTCTTGGTATTTTCTTCCTTTTCCAAGGAGATCCAAACTTTCTACAATTCCTTTTGGAGTGAGTTTGAAGTTTGCTAGTACTCGTTTTGCAATTTCTTCATCAGAAATAGTTCCTGTTCCAAAAGTATCCACAAGAACTGATACAGGTTGTGCGACACCAATTGCGTATGCTAATTGAACTTCACATTTGTGGGCAAGGCCAGCTGCAACAACGTTTTTCGCAATGTAACGACCCATATAAGCTGCAGAACGGTCAACTTTTGATGGATCTTTTCCAGAGAATGCACCACCACCATGGCGACCCATTCCACCGTAAGTATCAACGATGATTTTACGTCCTGTTAGACCAGTATCACCATGAGGACCACCAATCTCAAATTTTCCAGTAGGGTTAATGAAGTAACGAGTGTTAGTTAACAATTCCTTTGGAATCATTTTTTTGATACACTCTTCGATAACCGCTTCTTCAATTTGTTTATGAGTCACACCTGGTTTGTGTTGTGTGGAAATTACAACTGTATCAACACGTTTTGGTTTTCCATCTTCGTATTGAATCGTAACTTGTGATTTTGCATCAGGTCGTAACCATTCAATTTTGTTCGTATGGCGAAGTTCGGATAGATGTTCTAGGAGTTTGTGTGAGTAATAAAGAGGAGCTGGCATTAACTCTGGAGTTTCTGCAATTGCAAATCCAAACATCAATCCTTGGTCACCAGCACCTTGTTCCGTGTGAAGACCTTCTCCTTCGTTTACCCCTTGGGCAATGTCTGGAGATTGTGCATGCACGTGGGAAGCAACCACAGCAAAATCAGCATCAAAGTACATATTGATGTCGTTGTATCCAATTTTGCGAATCACATCGCGTGCAATTTCTTGTGTGTCTACTTTTCCCTTACTCGTGATTTCGCCAGCAATAACGACAAGATTTGTCGTAACAAGGGTTTCACAAGCAACACGGGACTTTGGATCTTGGGCTAAATACGCATCTAGAATGGCATCAGAAATTTGGTCACAGACTTTGTCCGGGTGTCCTTCAGATACGGACTCGGAAGTGAAGATATAGTTTTTAAGAGAGGACATTTTTTTTACCTTACTTGGTTAAAGTTTCGTTTTTAGGTGGTACGTCAATAGAATTGTCAGGAAAGAGTCCACGCACGTAGGATTCCAGTGACTCCGCGTTCGCCTGCATTTCTGTTTCTAATTTTTTAGCATATTCATCGATTTGGCTTTCCGTAAGACCCTTCGGAACAAGGAAGGGTTTTCCATATTGGATGAAGAGCCTGGCCCCAAATTTTGGGAAAAAATGGCGGTCCCAACTCCGAAATACATAAGCACGGTCATAACAGGAATGTAGATACAAAATTGGAAATCCAGTGAGAGAGGCAGTCACAATCACACCTGGTTTTACTTCCCTTCTTGGGCCCTTGGGTCCATCCACGGTGAAAATGGGAACTGCGCCTTGTTTCATTTCTTTTAGGATATTACGAAATGCACCCGTCCCACCCCTAGTAGAGGAACCTCGTACCGAACGAAGGCCAGACCTGGCAAATGTTTGGTGGATGATTTCACCATCTTTGGATTGGGATACAAGTGCCACCATGTCTGCTTTTTTCTTTCGTTTTAAGTACTGCGTTGCATGCCTGTATAGTGAAAGTGTTGTTTCATGAAACACCGCGATGATGTAATCCCTTCCCTGTTCGATGACATTTGTTGATTCCTGAGGGATGATCAATTTTTGGTTTCGTACAAATAAATACCAAACTCTTACTATGAAGTGAACTACAAAACTTAAGATGATGTATTTGGTTTTGGAATAGGGTTTTTGTTTATTATCTGGAATCAAAAAGAATGGTCCTTACCGATCTCCCACAGAATATCGTTTTCATAAATTTTTACCATCGGTTTGGATGGATTTGTAGGTTTGTCATTTAACAAGGAATAAATCATAGATTTGGCAACATATTCTGCTTGGATGGGTTTGTATTTTTTTAAGCCAAATAATCCAAATGGAATGATGTGACCAAGTACCTCTCCAATTTTTTCCCCAATCCGGAGTTCTTCTCGTTCTCCAATGAGAAGGGAAGGCCTAAAGATTCCTAAAAAGGGAAATGAAAGTGCCATCAATTCCTTTTCCAATTCTCCTTTCACTCGGTTGTAAAAAATGGAAGAGTGAGCATCAGAGCCCATCGCTGTAATGATATAAAAACCTGGGACATTTTTTTCCTTCGCTTGTTTTGCTGCAAGGAGTGGATAGTCATAATCAATTTCTCTAAATTTCTCCTGACTCCCAGCCTTACCTATGGTTGTACCCAAACAACAAAACACGGCATCAATTCCATCTGGAACACTCACTTTACCTGATTGGAAATCTTCCCAAGTGACTTTTATCACTTCAATGGGAAGATTTGGTTTGGATGAGTTTTCAAAATGACGAGCCCAAACGATTACTTTTTTAATCTGAGGATAAAAGAGAAGTGACAATAACACTTGTTTACCGACAAGACCTGTTCCACCGAGTAACAATATTTTCATTTTATCTCCAAACTTCTTGCGAGCATCGAGTCAGTTAAATTGATTTTTTCTAAAAATTGAATTCCAGCGATATGATAAATGACGTTTTTGATTTTGGAAGTTTGAGTCCACATGACGGTACCTTCAAAAAACAACCGTTTTGTGCCTTTTGACCAAACAATACTTCCGAGTACTAGTGATTCAATTTCATCACCAAGTAAATCGTCTTCTCCCAAAAAACAAAGTCCCTCTTCGGAAATGTTTCCTAATTTTCCAAATAAAGTGATCCCTTCGAGATCCAAATGGACTTCAAATTCGGAAAAATCACCTGGGGAAATTCTGGGAAGCCTTCGCTCACTTTCCATAGCAACAAAATACATGGAATCCTAGAATTGGAAACGAAAAAAGCAAATTAGAACTGAAAGTAAATGAAAGGAACCGAGTTTTCGGGTGTAGCTAAATTTAAGACAAGAAACAGAATTGGATACATCGCAAATTCAAAACTGGCAGGGATTTTTTTCCCTTTCCCCTTTTCGAAGAGAAAATAACCGATAGCATGTCCAATCGTCAGAAAACCAATGATCCAAAGGAAATCCTTCCACATATAGGGGCGTAAATTTCCATCTTGGAAAAGGAAAATCCCTTTTAAATGGATCCAAGCATTTTCCCAAGTAAGCGAACGAAAAAAAACTGCACCTAAGAAGAAAATGGAATTATTGAGTACATTTTGAAACAGCCAGATAGGAATTTGAAGCAGTGACGAAAATTGGCCAGAAGTTGATTCTTTTTTGTCAGGAAACCACTCTTTCCAAATCTCTTCCAAAACATAAAAAAATCCATTGAGAGATCCCCAGAACACAAAGGTCCACTGGGCACCATGCCAAACCCCACTCACAAACATGGTAAACCATAAATTAAACTTACGACGTACGGAAGTTACACGGCTTCCACCCATAGGGATATAAATATAATCTCGTAACCAAGAATTGAGGGTCATATGCCACCTTCGCCAAAAGCCGGATACAGATGTGGCGAGAAATGGTAAATTAAAATTGGTAGGCAATTTGTACCCGAGTAACATGGCACTGCCGATGGCCATATCCGAATACCCGCTAAAATCCAAATACACTTGGATTCCACCAAGAGCTGCCGCAATGAGCAAGGCATAAGCATGATGACCTGCTGGATTTGCATAAATGGCATCAATAGTTGGAGCAACCATATCAGAAAGTACTGCCTTTTTAAAATAACCTAACATAAAAAAACGAATCGCAACTCGAAACTCAATGTCTTCTAATTTTTTAGGGCTATACAACTGGGGCATAAAGGTCCTTGCTGTAACAATTGGACCTGCAACAAGTTGTGGGAAAAAACTCACAAATAATGCAAACCGAATAAAATCAGTTTCCGCTGGAATTTCTTTGCGGTATACATCAATTGTATAAGACAATGATTGGAATGTAAAAAAGGAAATTCCTGCTGGCAAAATGATTTTTAAAACAGGTAACATATCGCCACCAAACAATACATTGGTGACCGAATTCATTGAAGTCACAACAAAATTATAATATTTAAAAAAACCTAGGATAAAGACTAAGTTTGTGATCAAACTAAAGAGTAATAAATAATATCTGATTTTTTCTCTCGTTTCATTTGCGAGTTTGAGACCCACATAAAAGTCAATGGCGGTGGATAATAATATCAGTGCACCAAATCGATAATCCCAAGACATGTAGAAAAAATAACTACTGATGAGTAGGAAAATATGTAAGATGCGAGTTTCTTTAGATTGGTTCGAAAAGATTGCTGGGAACAAATACCAAACGGTAAAAAAGACAAAAAGAAAGAAGACAAAGTATTCAAAATCAGAAAAGATCAATGGGTTCGCCTTCTATTCAGACCAGAATCATCGAAAAAATACCAGTGTCAATCATTTCGACTTGCAGAACATTCCCATTTCACTTATGATTGGACACTAGTTTTCAGCTAAAAACATAGAGGTAGAAAATGAAAAAAATATTAAAAACAGCTCTAGTAGGGTTATTGTCATTCGGCCTTCTTTCCAATTGTTTTGGAAAATTTGGACTAACAAAAGCGATTTATTCGTTTAACGGAAGCATTCAAATTGGAACTGGTAAAGTAGCGGGATTCTTTCGTTCCTTACTTATGCTTTTTCCAATTTCAATTGCATATTATGTAGGTGGAATTCTAGACGTTCTCATTTTCAACCTAATTGAATTCTGGACTGACCGTAATCCAATCGCGATGGCAGAGTATGACTTTGATGGAAAACTAGTGAAAGAATACACTGAAAATGGACAAACCATCACTCTTACTTACACAGAATGGGGTAAAGTTTTAAGAATGGATGCTCCTACTGCAAAAGGAGTTGAGTCAGTTTACTTTTTAAAAGACAAACCAGAAAAAGCATACAGACTCATCAATGGAAAGTATGTAGAAATCCAACAAGTGAGTGGACCAATCCTTCCTCCGATGAGTGCAAAACACATCTAAGACCATCATTGCCCCTAATTTTAGGGGCAATCCATTGCCGATACTCTAATATATGAAACGAATTCCTTTTGTCGTATTCCTTTTGCAATTTGTTTGGGGGTGCCAAACACCACAACAGGTGATGATTCCAACCTTCCCCACACAATCCGAACAAATCAATTTGAATCGAATCAAAATGATCACCAAACAAGAGGCAAATCCAAGCCAGGAATCAAATTCCAAAAAACCCCTCACCCAAGAACCAGGAGTGAGTGTTGAATATTCAGAAAACAAAATTCCCTTTATCCAATTAGATTTATTTTTTGAAGATGCAGGTATCAGCATCATAGAAGAAATCATCGCTGGCACCATTATAGATCATCACATAGTCGTCTTAAACCAAAAAGGTGAAATCATCGCAAAACAACCTGTTAACTTCCAAGCCTATGAAATTTTGGAAACAAAAACAGAAGTGATGCGAAATAAGGTGATTGTTGGAGAATCTAAAAAACCAGTGAAGGTGAATAGTACAACTCCAGAAACTAGGATCTCCAGAGAAGCCATTGAAAGACAATATTCCGATCGTGATACTGTACCCCAAGTACTCGAAATTTTTGAAGGAAAAGTTCCTTCTCCAGGTGAATACATCAGCATTTATTTAGAGTTAACGTATGTTCTACCTTATTTGGAACCAAATTGTGAATCATATGGTGGAAATTGTTTTGGTGCCAAACAAAAATTTTTCGATGATGTGACTTCGCGGAATCGTCGTGAATTAGATATTTTGAGAAATCGTTATGTCAATGGGGAAATTGCACAATTTCCAAACTTAACTTCAGAAGAGCAGACAGAATTTAAAACAAATATTAAATCAAAAATAGATTCTTCCAATGGAACGTATGGACCCAAACATACATTTACAAAATTTTTCTTTCGAGAATGGAACTTAGTGTCTTCACCACGGTACTTTCGCATTCTTTCCGTTGGCAAACTGGGAAAACAAACCATGATAGAAGAAGACAAACGAACCGATGAGTCAAAAGAAAATTCACAATCGGAAAAAGATGACAATCATTCTATCTTTGATTCTCCAACTCATACAAAACATAAAAAGAGAACCATCACAACTCCATAACATTCAAACACACGGGTGATTGGTGTCACAAACACCCGTGTTCCGGTTAAGCTACTTTTTCTTCTCGTTTCTTCATACTATCGAATCGAACCGTGGAGGCAGTGACTTTCACTTTTGATTTATTTTCTCCATCTGGAGTTTTCCATCGGTTTTGTTTTAAATTGCCCATCACCGTCACTTTACTTCCTTTTTTTAAGTACTCCACACAGTTTTCACCCAACTTTTCCCAAGCTTCCACTTCAAAAAAGGAAACATCATCCTTTTCCTTTGCATCTGGGTTGTTTTGAGAGTGATTGACTGCCACTGTGAATTGTGCCAGTGACTTACCCCCAGCAATTGTTTTCTCTTCCGGATCAGAAGTTAAATTCCCATCCAAGATGATGTACGATAGATTTTTCATTTGAGTATCCCTATAACAGTTTTATTAGCCACATCTCCTTGAGGTGAAAAACTTGAGTGATGGTACAAAAAAATGTTATCTCAAGGGTTTTTATTCATTCTAAAAAAAAACTGATTTGGGATAGACAACAGGATTCTTCTCTTATTGAATTAGAGTGTGGCGCTTCCCGATTCTGAAATATTGCAATTATTAACCTCGATTAGCCGAGAATTGGTATGTTTACACGAAACTGATGGGACTTATATTTATGTGAGCCCTAATTCTAAATCCATCATCGGATATGAACCAGAGGAACTCATTGGAAAAAATCCTTATGATTTTTTTCATCCAGATGACAGAAGGTTAATTTTTGAAAGATCACACCAACCTCTTTTAAGAGGTGAAGAAAACATCCACCCCACTTTTCGCTTCTTACATAAAAATGGAACTTATATTTGGTTACAATCAGACAATCGATTGACCACTCATTCCATAACAGGACAAAATTACCTACACACATCTTCACGCGATATTTCAGAAAAAATAGAATCCGATGCAAACTTAGCTTTGTCCGAACGTAAGTTCAAAACCTTATTCCGTGATTCCCCCATTGGACTTGTCTTAACGAGCACACATGGTTACATCGATGATGTCAATGAAGCCTTTGCGAAATTTTTAGGTTATGAAACCTTTGAACTGTTAGGGAAACATTTTTCTGAAATCAGTTCCTTAGGTGAACTCGAAGAAAATTTACGGTATAGAGATTCTGTCCAAAAAGGAATGATCGATCATTATTCCATAGAAAAACAATATGTACATAAACTAGGTCATTTGGTATGGGCCTACATCACTGTCACTGTGTTACGCGATGATTCAGGAAAGGCAATTTATTATTTGGCACAAATTATCGACATTGATGAAAGAAAAAAAACGGAAACCCTACTTTTAGAAAACAATGAACATTTAAAAGCCACTAAAAATTCCCTTCTCATCCAAAACAAACAACTGCAATCTTATAACCAAATTATCTCCCATCATTTAAGAGCACCTGTCAGTAATCTCAGAAGTTTATTAGATTTATTAAAGATCACGGGTGTAGAAGAAGAACGAAGGGAATTACAAAATCATTTGGAAGAAGTGACAGAAAATTTGGAAACCGTACTTTCCGAACTCATCACAACCTTAAAAATCCAAAGTTTGGAAAATTACCAACCAGAGTGGATCTCCATCCTTCTTACTTTTCAAAAAGTGCAGAAACTGATGGAAGGAGAATTCCAGAAAAAAAACGTCCACATCGAACTGAATGTGACAGAAAAAGAATTGGTTTTTGTTTCCAAAGAATACCTAGAAACGTTATTTTTACAACTCATCAGCAATTCACTTCAATTTGCTGATCCGTCTCGGGAACTACGAATCGGGGTAGAATCCTTTTCCATGGGTTCCGAAACAACAATTTCCTTCTCAGATAATGGATTAGGGGTTGATTTATCTCGGTATGGGGATCAAATTTTTCAGCTGAAGAAGACTTTTCATCGTCAGATGAGTGGGAAAGGTCTCGGTTTATTTTTAATGAAATATACGATGGAATCATTGGGCGGAAGAGTCGAAGTCAAATCGAAACCTGGGGAAGGTGCAACGTTTTTACTTCATTTTCCGAATGGGAGTGCTGCTAACTCATGACTCCGAGAATTTGTATCATCGATGATGACAAAATTTACCAATTCACAACAAAGAAGATCATTGCCAATGCTGGCATTTCTGGTGAGGTTTTGGTATTTTCAGATGCAGAGAACGCACTTAGTTTTTTCCAATCTGAAACGAAAAACACATCAATACTTCCTGATATTATATTTTTGGATATCAATATGCCTTTTATGGATGGTTGGCAATTCTTAGAAGCAATGGAACCTTTACTTTCCGAATTCCCAAAACAGATTCAAATTTATTTGGTAAGTTCTTCTGTTGACGATGCGGATACAGAAAGGGCAGCAAAAATTCCTTACGTCTCTGGTTATATTTTTAAACCATTTACCAAAGAAAAACTTTTGGATTCTTTGGCTCATCTACAATCTTAGCTTGTCAATAACTTAGTTCGAAGGTAGATATGGATGCAAAAATGATGAACACAATTTTGAATTGGATCGAAACAAACCCACTCTCTGCCACTTGGGTCGGACTGTTTTTATTTTTTGCACTTGTTTTCCTTCGAGACATCACACAAAAAAAGCACACCATTCAAAGGAATTTTCCTATCGTTGGAAGGTTACGTTACTTTTTAGAAATGATTGGTCCCGAACTCAGGCAGTACTGGGTCGCCAATGACAAAGAAGAAAGACCATTTGACCGCACAGAAAGGAGTTGGATTTACGCAACAGCCAAAGGCCAAAATAATAATTTTGGATTTGGAACGACAGAGATCCAATACGAACCTGGTTACCCCATTATCAAACACAAAGCATTTCCTTATCCTGAATCAAAAGCCTACATACACAACGGTGACCCGAGTTGTATACCATGCCTTAAGGTCATTGGGCCGAACCGAAAATTTCCTTATAGACCTTATTCCATCGTCAATATTTCAGCCATGTCCTTTGGTTCCCTTGGAAAAAATGCAGTCTTAGCTCTCAATCGTGGAGCAAGAGATTCTGGTGCTTACCATAACACTGGTGAGGGGGGACTTAGCCACTACCATATGGAAGGTGCCGATATTGTTTGGCAAATTGGAACTGGATACTTTGGTGCAAGAGACAATTCTGGAAAATTTAACTTAGATGTTTTAAAAGAAAAAGTCGGAAAAAATGCCTGTGTAAAAATGATCGAAATCAAATTATCACAGGGCGCAAAACCAGGAAAAGGTGGAATTTTACCTGCTAAAAAAGTAAACGCAGAGATTGCGTCAATTCGACATGTTCCTGAAGGAAAAGATTGTATATCACCTAACTCTCATAGTGAGTTCACAAATGTAAAAGAACTTGTGTCTTTTATCGAAAAAATTGCAACCGGAACAGGTTTGCCAGTTGGGATCAAAAGTGCAGTTGGCGAAATCGAATTCTGGCAAGAATTAGCAGAAGAAATGAAACGTACCTCACAAGGTCCAGATTTTATCACCATCGATGGTGGTGAAGGGGGAACTGGTGCAGCCCCACTTACATATGCAGATCATGTGTCTTTACCCTTTAAAATTGGATTCCAAAGAGTGTACACATTGTTCCAAAAAGAAGGTTTGTCTGACAGAATTGTATGGATAGGTTCGGGAAAATTGGGTTTTCCTGACCGAGCAGTTGTCGCCATTGCGATGGGTTGTGATCTCATCAACATCGCAAGGGAAGCCATGTTATCGATTGGTTGTATCCAAGCCCAAAAATGCCATACAGACCATTGTCCTGCCGGTGTTGCCACACAAAACTGGTGGTTACAACGCGGAGTTGATCCAGAAATCAAAGGCAAACGAGCTGCCAAATACATCCAAGGGTTTCGCAAAGAACTTTTAAGTTTAGCTCATTCTTGCGGATACGAACACCCAGGACAATTTACTGGCCAAGACATAGAGATCAGTATGGGAATGAATCGTTACCAAACCTTAGAAGGTTTACTCGGATACAAACGAGATGAAGTGAAATTTACAAAATTACAGGATTATACAGTTTTTCCAAAACGACAAGCTTAGATGAAAAAACTCATTTTGATATCTCTTTTATTCCTAGTTAGTTGTCTGTCAGAAGAAAGGAATGTAAATAAAGAAGCAAAAAATGGGTTTATCAATTTAAAGAATCATTCGTTTCAATTGGAACCTTTTGTGGCTCTAAATGGGGAATGGAAGTTTTTTTGGAATACCTCTCCAGATAACATCCAAGAAACAAGTTTGGATCGTGTCCTTAGTTTGCCCCAACATTGGAACGGATATCAAATGGATTACGGCAAACTTTCTGGATTTGGTCATGCAACCTTTCGTATGCACCTCGAATTACCAGAAGACTTACCAGAGACAATGGCACTTACAGTTCATGAACAAGACACCTCTTATGCAATATATATTAATGGAAAGTACTATGGTGGATCGGGGATACCAGCAAGTAACACCAACCAGTTCCTTCCGATGGTTAAGTCCACCATTGTTGTTTTACCACATGATAAAAATCTCACGATTGATTTGTATGTAGCCAATTATGTTCATAGAAAAGGTGGCGTTTGGAACGACATTGTTTTGTCATCATACATTAAAGCAGAGAATCGTCTCACCAAACATAAAATAAACGAAACAATCTTGTCCTCCATTTTTGCATTTGTTGGAATTTTCTTTTTAGTAATGTATTTTTACAATCGAGACGGAAGACAAACTTTAGGAATCTTTTTGTTTTCTTTGGCTGTATTACTCAGAACCATATCAACTGGCGAACGTATTGTTCTCGAATTTATCGACATGCCGTACTGGGCACTGCTACGATTGGAGTATGTATCTTGGTATTGGTCTGCACCACTACTCTATCATTATTTTTATACGATTTTTCCATTTGACTTTTCTAAAAAGGTTGGGAATGTTTTTTACTTTCTCTCAGCAATCTTAACTCTGGGACTCATTTTGCCACCAGTATATTTCACAGAAACTGCATCCATTTACCCGATTGCATTTGTATTAAATGGTCTTTTTATTCTGTTTTATTTATTCCGAGCCTATCAAAAAAGCAGGATGGAAGCGAAACCTTTGTTATTCGGAATTGGACTCATACTGATTGGAGCTAGTAATGATGTTTTACATGCGCAAGCAGTGATCCATACCACTTACATTGGTCCTTCCACAGTTGTGATCTTTGTCTTTTTACAAGTATTTACTTTTGGTAGAATTGTCAGACAAAACATCATCAAAACTTTAGAGTTTGCTGAGGAACAAAAACAATTTAGTTCTTCCTTTAGTCGATTTGTTCCAACTGAATTTTTATACCATTTAGGGAAAAATGACATCAGGCAAGTTGACTTAGGAGACCAAGTTCAAAAACGAATGACTGTATTATTTGCAGACATTCGATCCTTTACTGAATTTTCTGAAACACTCACTCCAAAGGAAAACTTTGATTTTCTAAATAGTTACCTCCAACGTGTTGGACCAATCATCCGTCATAATAATGGGTTTATTGATAAATTCATTGGTGATGCAGTGATGGCATTATTCCCGTATAATATCAGTGATGCGGTAAAGGCTGCTGTTGAAATGCAAGAGGCAATTCGAATTTACAATAGCCATCGAGCAAATTGTGGATATATTCCAATTGAAGTTGGTATAGGAATCCATACAGGAAATTTAACCCTCGGAATTTTAGGTGAACACAAACGAATGGAAGGAACTGTGATTTCTGATGCAGTAAATTTAGCATCCAGAATTGAAGGGATCACAAAACTATTCTCTTCTAGGATCGTCATCAGTGCGGAAACATTTATCGAGGCGTCTGACAATTTAGGGTTTCACTACCGCTTACTCGATCGAGTGAATATCAAAGGTAAAACAGAATCGGTTTTTGTTGTTGAGGTGTTAGATGGTTATGAGCCAGAAAAATCGAAACGATTGATTGCTTGTAAAGACGATTACACTCTTGCCCTTGATGCCTATCGTAGGGAGGATTTTGAAGAAGCAAAAGAAGGTTTTGCTTCCCTATTAGATAAAAATCCTGATGATTCAGTATCCCGTCTATTTTTAGAACGTTGCAAAGATACAATTGAAAAATCCAAACTTGAGTTTGGCACTAGTTAATCGTTTTGTTACGGGATTGGTTCAATCGATGTCCAATTCCCAATACAATCCCAACGAAAAAAACACCAATCGTTAATTTCGGTTCTGCATAAAATACCGATCCAAAGGCAAATACACCAAATCCCATGGCAATTAAAGGTAAAATTGGATACAAAGGAGCCTTGTAAGGTCGATCTAAATTTGGTTCTCTTTTTCGCAAAAAAAGATAAGATACCAAACAAAGTAAATACATTCCACAGGCACCTAATGCGGATATGGTGATAAGTTCTGCAGTATTCAAAAACAACATACAAAAAATTCCAAGAACTCCACCGGAGATGACAGCATTTTGAGGGACAACCGATCCTTTGGTCAATTGAGATAAATATTTTGGAAGGTATCCTTCCTTACTCATTGCATATAACAACCTTGAATTGCCCAAAATAATCCCAAAAAGAGAAGCTACAAGTCCGAATAATCCAATAAAAGTAAACAAAATGGGCCAAATTGATTCGGTTCCATACAAAGAGTTTAATACAAATGACAAAGGATATTCAATGTTAGCAATGTCCTTTGTATTTGTTACCGAAGCTGTGAATCCATAAATCATACCTGCTAAACAAAGTAATGTGATGATACCTGCGATATAACCTTTCGGTATGTCCTTCGCAGGATTTTTTACTTCTTCCGCTGCTAAAGCAACTCCTTCCACAGCTAAAAAAAACCAAATCGCAAAAGGAATCGAAGTGAATACTGCTGAAAAAGAAACATTTGTTTCCTTTTTCCAAGTCGGAATTTGATCCATTGATAGATATGGGATCAACAATCCTAAATACAATAAAAGTCCAATCACTGCAATGAGAGTTACAAATAATTCAAATCTTGCAGTTTGTTTGATGCCTGTTAAATTCATGAGCAACAATAACAAAAACATCCCAATGCCTGCATAAAATGAAGGAATGATAGGGAATAAAAAGTGAATGTATCCACCTAATGCAGATGCAATAGCTGGTGGTGCTAATAAAAATTCAACTAATACGAGATAACCAGTAAAAAATCCGAATGTATCACCTAAAGCACGTTTAGCATAAGCTGAAGGACCACCTGCTTGTGGAATACTTGCTGCAAGTTCCGTAAAACAAAGAGCAAACATTACATAAAAAATGGCTATCCATACAATCGAAATTCCAAACTCCCAAAAGTTTGCATTTGACCATCCAAAATTCCAACCGAAGTAATCTCCTGAAATGACAAGTCCGACTGCCATACCCCATAAATGCACAGAATGAAGGGCTTTGTGTAATTTTGGAGTTTCGTTCATTTTTACTCTCTCGATTGAAATTGTAGTTAATTCCACATTGGTATGTTCTTTATATGATTTATGTCTTCCTATTTTTTTAAGCAATGAATGACTCAATAGAACACTGGTTCGATGGAGTCATTTGTTGCAAAATTGACACGTTATTTCCAAAAATCTTTAAATTTCTTAATTGCAATTGAGAAAGAGACTGGTATTTATAGGAGAAATCCTAGATTTATCGGTATTTTTAAATGCGAAACTGCAATCTAACATTCCTTATTCTTATTTTCTTTCTTTATTTACCTCTCCAAGCCGTTCAAACAGTTCTTTTGAAACAAGGAAAGTCTGTTAAAGGAATCATTACCAATCAAAACGTTGAGAATGTTGAAATTGATACACAAGATGGGAAACACATGGTGATTTCCAAAAAATCAGTCTTAAAAATTCTCTATAAAGACTTAGCGGAAGCCGAAGAAGAAAAAATCAGAAAAGAAGAAGAAGAGAAACGAAAACTAGAAAAAGAAAAAGCAATCGCAGCTAAACAAGAAGAGATACGTAAAAGACGTGAAGCTCTCGCAGAACAAGAGGCATTAAATCGATCGAAAACTAATGAAGGAACAAAAGTCACACATAGTTTACGGGATTCATTTGTTCTTACCTCTGTAGCTGATGGAAATATGATTACACTCGCACCCGAGTTAGCAAAATGCCAAACGTTCCAAGAATACCCTGAGTATTTTTGGTTGTTTGGTGGTTTGAGATTCTCAGAACCAGATTGGAATGTTCTTTTGCCCAAAGATAGTAGACCCGTTCGTATCCGCCAAACATCGACTTGGAAAGACCTTGCGATCACTCTTCTTGGTGGATTTGCGATTACAGTCACAAGAAAAACCATTATCGTAGATGTTTGTGAAGGGAATGGATATCGTATGGTATCCGATTCGGAAATCAATCGAATCAAAGAAGAAGCCGTTGAACAAATTAAAACCGAACAAGAGTTAAAAGAAGCCGAAGAAAAATACGAACTCGAATTACTTGAAAAAGACTTAGAAGCTTTGAAAAAGAAAAAATAACGGAGAGAAGTATTGAATCATGAATCTTAGATCTATACAAATAACAAATTTCTCTTTTCGTAATCTCAGCAAAAGAATCGGTATCTTTATTGTACCGATTCTTTTATTCCAAAATTGTTATTTGAATCCTTTTGTTTATGATCTATTGAATCCAGATATAGAAGAAGAAAATAAGAGTGGTCTCTTGCTTGGTTTAAGTGGAATATCTTCCTCTATTTATGTCACGGGAATCATTCGGAACGGTTCTGGAGTCGCACAAGAAAATAAAGAATATACCGTGGTGTCATCTGACGGTAATGTATTCGGAATAGACAGTTCAGGAACCACAGATAAGTCTGGTCGGTTTTATTTAAGCATAGGACAAGGTGATACAAAAATTCGTGTTACAGAATTAGGAGAAGATCTTGTGACATTTACGATCAATGCCAATGGACCTATGATCCAATTAAAAACTGTCGATCCAGTTAATTATGAAATTGAAAGTTTATTTATGTACAATCCTGGAAATAAACCAATGTTTTTCGATTTGGTTAGCACAAGTCCCGCAAACAACGAATCGTATTTCGGATTGAATCCTAATCTAACACTTACATTTTCAGATTCAGTACCGGAATGGGATTTGTCAACTTTATCTAGTTTAGTAGCTAATAATATATTTGTTTCTCCCGCTGGTATGAGTATCATGAGTCCAAGTATATCGCCACCAAACACCATTATTCTAATGACTAACGTTTCCGTTTACAGCACCCAATATACAGTTCAATTTGGACCTGGCTTTTATTCTGCTACAAATGTTCCATTAACTCCTCGATCTGTAAAATTTACTTTATTAACTCCTCCGTAAATGTTCTCATTATAATATAAAAATATAATTTATTGACATACCATTTTTTTCATAATATCATTTATCAATAGATTGAGCTAGGAAATGGAAAATGAAAACACGAATTCCAACCATTCTAATTTACCTTTCATGTTTCACTTTTAGCAATTGTTACTTCAATCCTATAGTAAATTCCATACTCGCACCTCCTGAAACCAAAGATAACAATGCATTCCTTGGACTCTTAGGTATGAATGGCCAAACTGGTTTGATCACAGGGCAAATCCGAAATGAATTTGGTGTAGCTGTTGCTGGACTATCACTCAATCCTTCCAATCCATCACTTCAATCGAAAGCAAATATTCCAATGTATACAACAGATTCGGGGGGACGTTTTTACATACCTTACTTTGCGGGTAGAATCGTTCTGAATGTAGTGCAAAATGAGGTACCTTACTTTACACTCACTCTGAATGTTTCATCGCCAAATACGATCACCGCAGAAGTGAGTAATACATCATTAGCCATTGAAATCTCAAATTTAAAATTGATCAGTGCAACATCTCCAACAGATTTTTTTGAATTAATTGGATTATATTATATCGATGGTGAAATGAATGAAGTCAGTTTAGATAAACAAAATTATTATTCCACCTTAGGATCCATTGTGCTAAAATTCAATATGGCACCAGCAAATGTTGAATCAAACAACCTTACCTTTATCCAAAATGCGATACAGATTTCACCGTCTCCCTCAGTTGGGTACCAAGCACTTGGCATCGTAGACAACAAAATGTCTTTTGTTGGTGCAGAAGGATTTACAATGAATACAGGTTATAACTTCCAAGTGACCAATGCCATTCAATCATCAACAGGTATATCGTTAACTCCACGAAAGGTTCAATTTTGTTATGAACCTTCAATTCCTTGTAGTTTCTAAATTTTATCTGGAAGAACGAAGTAACCATATGAAATTCCTTTCTAAACGATTAACGATTCTCTTTTTTATTAGTATATCACTCTCTTGTATCTTAAATCCAATTGTACAAACAGTTGTGAACCCTGAAGATTCTTCCGAACCAAACCCAATAACAATCCTTGGAATTGTTGCAGCTCTCTCCCCCCAATCCATCCAAATCACAGGTCAAATTATAGATGCAAACGGTATTGCCGTTTCGAATGGCACACTTACCATTTTGAGCCGTTCCAACCCATCCGAAGGATTATTAGATTCGGTAGACCTTAACTATGGTGGGAGGTTTTATATGAAAGTTTCCACTGGTGATACAAGGATTCGAGTGTCTCAATCCAATGTAGAATTGTTTACATTCACTCTATCCATTCCAGAACTTGGCATCATTTCAGTTTCCAATCAAACGTTAGCTGGACCTCGCATCAATAATCTTGAATTTTATCAGATTGGTTTTGAACCAAATTACTTCGATGTATTTGCTGTAAATCCATTTGACCAATCTTCATTTACAGCATGGCCATCGATCATCCAAATTACATTTACTGAAGATATTGAAGTCCCTTCCAATATGCAAACCTATTTGGACACCAATGTCTCCACTTCACCTACGATCAGTTTGGATGGTAGTTTATCAAGTGTGATCAATGGAAAAATTTTGGAAATTCGGAATTCATCTGGATTTCAAATTGGAACAAATCGTTATACCCTCGGTATAGGGATCAGGTCTGCTTCCGGAAAAATACTCTCTCCCCGTAGCTTTTCCTATACTTGTAATGCTCCTTGTAGCTCTCCTTAAGGAGAGTGGACGAATGTTTTTATACTCTTCATTCTTTCGCAAAAAAGAAGCATTTTCTCAATGCATCCCTGTTGATTCATTTAACTCATACTTGACAAACCTACGAATCTCAAATAGTTTTTTCAGATTGTGATCCAGTTGACTTCGACTTGTAAGCATTACATTTCCCTTCCCAAAACCAATCTGAATAGAAATAGACACTCACAAAACTTTCTAAACAAGATCTTGGTTCTGGTCACACTGCTTCTCCTCTTAACAGTGCAATGTTCCAATACAAATGAAGAATCCATTGATGCACTTGTCGCCAAAGTATCAAACCCAAAAGAACTTCGCAATAGTTGGGTGGAAGACGGTGCCGGAGTCCTAACAGATACTACTATCATCGACAGTATGATCAATGCTGAAGAAAGTTCATCTGGCTTGGAAATTGCAGTCGTAACTTTACCAACTATCGGTAATTATGTGCCAAAAGATTTTGCAGTGGCTCTCTTCAATCATTGGAAAATTGGGAAAAAAGGGAAAGACAATGGAATTTTAATTTTACAAGTCATTGACCAAAGGAGAGTTGAAATTGAAATTGGATACGGACTCGAAGGTGACCTTCCTGACATTGTCGTCAGTGAGATAAGAGAAATTTATACTACTCCTCCCTTTAAATTGGATAACTTCCAAAAAGGACATGTTGATACTGTTGCCGCTCTCATTAAAAAATACAACCACCCCGAAATTCCAGTCATAAATTTATTGTCAGAAGGCAGTGATACACATAGCAATGATGTTAGTTCAGACGCTTCCGACACTTCCAATTCCAATGATGTCAAACGAATCAACGTATATGATTACAAAGGAAAAAAATTTACCGACCTTACCTCAGAAGAAAAACAAATCTTAGAACAGACGATTGACACATACAATACAACTTCTAATTTCTTTTTGACTGATGAAGAATCTCGGCTCTTAAATGAAAAATATGAAGAAACAGAAAGATTAGAAAAAGAAGAATCCTTTCATTTTAAGTCAACTTTTGTTCTTGGTTATTTAGGTCTTTTCATTTTTTTAAATCTATTACAACGAGTCATCGTTTGGATTTTGCCTTCTCCGACTGCCAAATACCACATTGTCCTCAAAACAGATTTTATCTTATACTATGGAATTGTCATTAGTCCACTGATTTTAGTCATTACAATGTTATCCCTTTATCTGGGAGAGGCTCTTTTCCCTGTTTCTATCTTTCTCATCATCGCAAGTATCATTGTTTACTTTATCTTTCTTGGCGACCATCGAATGAAAAAGTTAAATATGAGATTACAAGCAATTCGGAATATTCCGAGAAAATGTGAAACATGCGGATCAACGATGACAAAACTTTCAGAGGAAGCAGATAACAAACATTTGTCGGATGGCCAAATCTCGGAAGAAATTGTCAACTCAGTTGACTATGATGTTTGGGTTTGCCAATCATGTCGCAATCACGCCATCTTAAAATTTCGGAACATCAATCCAGAATACATTTACAAAGGCACTTCGTTTCCTAAAATCAAGATTTGTCCTGAATGTAAATTTGAAACTTTTGTTTGTAAATCCAGTAGAATCCTTTCAGAAGCAACTTACAGCAGTTCGGGGAAAGTGGAAGTCAAACGAAATTGTGCTCATTGCAAACACCATGAAATCGAATATGAAACCATTCCCAAAAAACAAAAAAGTAGTTCTGGATCAGGATCAAGTAGTGGTGGCGGGGGTGGTGGTGGAGGAAGTTTTGGAGGTGGTTCGTCCGGCGGGGGCGGAAGCGGAGGAAGTTACTAAAGAACCGCTTGATCCTTTGTTCAAAACCGTTAAAAACGGTGGAAAGGCGATTTCAGAACGTTTTTAACGGAAAATTTTGATTTTTTTTCAGTCAGTGTAATTTTCCATTGTGAGCCTAATAGTCCTCTGCTGGATTAGAATTTCCTAATATTGTACGGGAAATTTAAATTTGAAAACGGCTTCTGTTATGCGAATCAAACTCACCTTTTTACTATTTGTTTTTTTAATTTTTAACCAATGTGTCGGTATAATCCCTGGAAACACATCACAACAAGGTTTGAATCCATTGGCTTTTTTATTTGGCCTTCTTGGCGGGAGTCCCAGTTCCTCTCAAAATTTATCCCCTGGCACAATAATTGACCTTTCTGGAGATGGGAATCCTGATGCAACCCTTGTGGATTCCGATGGGGATGGAGTTTCTGATGGAATCAGTCTAACAGGTGGTCCGACTCCTAACCTTACCTTACTTGATACAAACGGTGATGGGATTCCAGATGCAGTCGACAACAATGGTGATGGTATCGCTGACTACTATATTAGTCCCAATCCTCCTAAATTTCTTACAACAGGTCCTGGTGGGACCGGAAATCCTGTGGTAATCATTATCGATGCCAATGGCAATCCACTTGGCTTTGATACCGATGGAGATGGAACCCCGAATGATACGGCTATTGTTACAATCCTTAGTGACACTACTCCCCCTACCATCACCAGTTCTTTGTTAACCGGCACTTTTTCCACCACACAAACAACAACTCTCACTTGTTCTGACAACGAAGCACCAGGATCCATTGTTTATACCCTGGATGCATCAACTCCTAACTTTTCACCGAAACAAGGCACCATCATTGCTAAGGCTTCCCAAGCAATTTCTCTCTCTACTGAAGGAAGTCATACCCTCCAAGCAATTTGTCGTGACCTTGCAGGAAATCTTTCTACGCCGATTAGCATTGTTTATACGATCGATACCAAAATCCCTGCTCTCACTTTAGTGAGCCAATCTTCAACTTCCGTTAGTGCAAGTGCGAATGCGATAAATAGCTCTACTTCCACTTGGAGAACCGATAAGGATGGTTCATTCGCGATACGTGAAGGGAGTTCTTGTGATTCTGGAACGATTGTATCTTCTGGATCTGCAACTGCAAACGTAGACCAAGGTTTTGTCCGTTCATATACTCATTTTTCTAGCGAAGGTACGAAAACCTTCCGCATTTGTGTGACTGCTTCGAATGGACTGACAGGATTTGTTTCTTTTAGTCTACAAAGAGATGATACTGCACCAGTGGTAACAGCAAATCCTGGTACAGGAAACTATGGGGTATCCACATCCATTACTCTCTCCTGTTCCGACACAGGTGGTTCGGGATGTGACAAAATAGCTTATGCGGCACAAGTTGGATCTACTCCTGCAAATCCAACAATACAAGGAACAACTGGAACTGTTTCCAATGGAACTTTATATAATGCAGCTCTTGCCATGTCAGATGCGTCAGTCACCTACACGAAGTTTGTAGCTCGTGATAAAGCGGGAAATGTTTCCAATGTTAGTTCAGAAATCTACACTGTTGATACAGAAGTAGCTTCCATTACCGTAAATTCTCATGTAACAACTATCAATCATTTGTCGAATGTATCAATCAACTGGCAAAGTACAAAATCTGGCCCATTTCAAATTCGGCTAGATGGAACCAATTGTTCAAACGGAACAGCTCTGTCTAATTCAGGGGACAATGTCAATGTCACTGGCAATGTTGTTGCCACAACCGATACACTCACTACGATAGCAAACTCGCATTTTAGCGAAGGTGATCACACCATTAGGATCTGCGTAACAAACCTTGTTGGAAGTTATGGATCTACCACCCGTTCGACTAAAAAAGATACTACTGCACCTGTAGTGACGATGGCATCTCCTTCTGGAGTTGGCCCCTTTGTTTCTGGAACCCAACTCCAACTCAGTTGTTCTGACACTGGTGGAAGTGGATGCGAAAAAATCATTTATACTTTGAATGGCACAGAACCGACGTTTGACGGAAGTGGAGCGATTACCAATGGAACTGTGTATTCATCACCTGTCGCTTTAGCAAATGGATCCAACCAAGTTAAATACTTGGCTCGGGACTTGGCAGGAAATGTTAGCTCTACTGGAAATGAAAGTTTCCAGGTGGGCCCTCCTGATTCACCTTCTTTTGTGGAAGCACAGGCTGGTGGGACTTCAGCATTTGTACAGTGGTGGCCTGTCGCTGGAGCAACATCGTACACAGTGTACTATGATAATAATCCAGGAGTGACTCTAACATCCACAAGTTATGGTCCTGTAACAGGTCCGTATGCTACAATTTCGGGACTTACCGGAGGGACTTTGTATTACTTTCGAGTGGTGGCAAATAATGCTGTCGGGACTAGTGATATTTCGCTATTTGAATCTTTTGCATATACTACTTCAATTCCAGCTGGGACCAGTGCGGTTGGAAATTATTTTGATATATCTACTGGGCAAAACTTAGGATCTGGGTTTGAATTGAGCACAGTATTTGACTCTTTCAATGAGAAACTCTTATCAGTAGCAACTAATAACTCAAATAACGGAAAGTTAAGCTTATTCCAATGCAACCATAACGGTACTGGTTGTACTCACACCGATATTTCTGCTGGTCAAGGTATGAATTCAGCTCTCTACCCGAGTGCTGTCATTGACCCGATTCATCGAAAGTTGTTGGTAGCAACGTTAAACATTGAAAACGGAAATAAGTTTAGTTTATTTAGGTGCAATTTAAATGGAACATCTTGTACTCACACAGATATATCATCAGGAATGAATATGAATTTTGCAAATTCTCCAAATGCAGTCTTAGACCTAATCAATCAAAAATTATTAGTGGTCACAATAAACAACAATGGAGCTGGTAATCTAATTTTAATACGTTGCAATTTGGATGGAACAGGATGTATAGTAACTGATATATCAGCAGGAATTACAAGTATGAGCGGTATCTATAGAGGTGTCGCCTTGGATAAATTCAATCAAAAACTATTAGTTGTGTCTCGAAATGCAGGTAATAATAATAAACCAAGCTTAGTTCGATGCAATTTGGATGGAACTGAATGTTCACACACAGACATATCTGCTGGTCAAGGCAATGGTTCAGGCAATACTCCAAGTATGGCTTTAGATACAATCAATGGGAAGATTTTGGTTGTCACTGCTAATGCTGCAAATAATTCAAAACTTAGCTTATTTCGGTGCAATTTGGATGGAACAATGTGCAGTCATTCTGATATTTCAACCGGTCAATCAGCAGGCAATACACGTTCTATCATTTTTGATTCAGCCAATCAGAAATTTTTAGTTGTTACCGATTATAATGGCAAAGTAAATTTATTTCGGGGAAATCAGGATGGCTCTTCAACTGTTTTCACTCAAATTACCACTTCTCAACAAGGTAGTGGTAATTTCCTAAGCCCGAAACTTATTTTGAATCCAATCAACGGAATGTTATTAATTCCAGTTACCCAAATTAATGGAGGCAATTCTGGCCCAGGTCTATTCATCTGGTAGTAACCGCGCCAGGGATCCGAAGGGCTCGGTCTCACCCAGATTGGGTGAGACGGGAGCGTCAGCGCACCCCGGAGGAAGCCCGGTCGGTTTGGGATCATAGTAAAGTCACCTAACCAATTGGAGGCGCCCAAATTCCGTAAATCCGAGGATGTAAACAAAATAAAAATTTCAGAAAAAAAGGCAATGTATGCTGATCTTAAAGGCGCGATCGAATTCGAACAAAACTAAATATAGTATTTATCCCTACTGAAAAAAGACTAATTTTTCCTAAACCAAACATACATTCGCCTATTCTAATTCCATTATGATTTAGATTGTGACAATATGTTCGATTCGATTCCTCTCAGAATCATGCGAGTGTGTGGTTCTTTTCCTTATACCTTTTCGATTTTTCTTCTATGTCTCTTACTAAACCCATCCCTTGGGGCAGAAGAAAATGAAACCCCGCTGACCATCCATGATAAAAAAGGACGTTGGAATATCCTATGGGGTTATAACCGAGATTATTTCACACAAAGTGATATCAACTTTCGTGGTCCAGGGTACCGTTACACACTAAAGTCTGTTGATGCCAGAGATAAACCAGAATCGTTCAGAGCAGATGTTTATCTGAATCCATCCAAGTTTGAAATTCCTCAATACAATGTAAAGTTTATGTATTACTTTACAGATCGATTCTTTTTATCGTTCGGCCAAGATCATATGAAGTATGTAGTCACACCTGGCCAACCAGTCAAATATTCAGGTTATATTGACCCTGGTGTGATTGCCAAAAATCAACTTGCCTTGTCAACGGAAGCTGCAGCCTTCATTTATCTTTTTCCTGGACATGTACAAGAAATGGCAGGATACCATGGTGGGGACCAAACTATTACGTTAACACCTGATATACTAAAGTATGAACATACTGATGGTTTAAATTATCTATTTTTAGATTTTGGATGGATCACTCCTCTTTATACTTCAGCTGATGGACTTAGTGGCATTAGTTTGGTATCCTCTATTGGTGGTGGACCAGTAGTTTGCCGTAGCGACGTACGCGTGTTAGGCAAAGGGCAAAACAATAATTTCCATGTCTCTGGGTATGGTGTATCTGGATATGTCGCAACTCGATATGAATTTTCTAGAACTTATTTCATTGAATTTGGTGGGAAGGGTGGTTACATTGATCTCACCGATGTGTTAACAAGTGGAGGATCCAATCGTGCCTCACAAAATTTTGGTTTTTTAGAGTTAATCCTCTCTGGTGGTATTGCCATTTAGATTATATGATTTAATGGATTGATTTCATATGTTCTCTTCCAATGAATAGAATTATGAATCAATCCATGATCTACGAAATGACTGTCCAATCCTTCAAAAAAGGACTTGGAAATTTACTGAATATTCTAGAAAAAGCAGAATCCCATGCGGAAGCCAAAAAGTTTCCTTTTGAAAATTTACTGAATGCAAGACTCTTCCCTGACCAATTTCCTTTGACCAAACAAATCCAAATTGCATGTGATACTGCAAAACTTTGTGTAGCTCGTATTTCGGGCAAAGAGGCTCCCAAACACGATGATACTGAATCAAATTTAAATGAACTGAAGGTTAGGATCCAATCAATTCTCCAGTATTTAGATAGTTACCAAGAATCAGATTTTAAAACAGTTTCGGAAATGAAAGTGTCTCAACCACGGTGGGAAGGACAATACCTAACGGGATGGGAATACCTTACCCATCATGCGATCCCAAATTTTTATTTCCACATCACAACTGCTTATGCGATTCTCCGTCATAACGGTGTGGAGATTGGAAAAAAAGATTATTTGGGTGAGATGCCATTTAAGAAATAAAAAAAACATCCGGACCACTCCCTCTGTTTCACAAAACCGCTGAAAACGGTGCAAACGAGTTTTCAGAACGTTTTTAACGGAAAAAATTGAATTTTTTTCCTTCACTGTAAATTTCTATTGAGGGCAAGGAGACCATTTGCTTGATTAGAATTTCCGAATATAGATTTGGAAATTTGTAATTGAAAACGGCCTCTGTTATGCGAAACAAACTTTACTTACTTTTTGTTCTAACTCTTTTTTCGAGCCAATGTGTAGGAATCCTCCCCGATGGCTCCTCGCAACAAGGTTTCAATCCCTTTGTTTTTTTACTTGGACTCATTGGTGGGAGCACGAGTTCCTCTCAAGATTTATCCCCTGGCACTGCACTTGATCTTTCGGGTGATGGGAAAACGGACGCCACTCTTGTAGACTCCGATGGGGATGGGGTTTCCGATGGGATCAATCTCACAGGTGGCACTACTCCCAATCTTATCCTCTTAGATACCAACGATGATGGAATTCCTGATGCCGTCGATAGTAATGGTGACGGCAATGCCGACTACTTCATCAGTCCTAACCCTCCTGGATTTTTAACAACAGCCCCAGGTGGAACAGGAAGTCCTGTCGTTATCATTGTTGATGCGAATGGGAACCCACTTGGATTTGATACCGATGGAGATGGAACACCAAATGACATTGCCATTGTGACAATCCTTAGCGATACGACACCTCCAACACTCACCAGTTCTTTGTTAGCTGGCACATACTCCACTGCTCAAACGGCAACTCTCACTTGTTCTGATAATCAGGCTCCAGGTTTCATTGTATACACGATGGACGCTTCTTCCCCAACATTCTCACCAAAACTGGGAACGGTGGTGAATCGTTCTTCCCAATCCATTTCCCTATCTACGGAAGGAAATCATACATTGCAAGCCCTCTGCCGTGACTTGGCAGGAAACCTATCGGCACCACTAAACATTACGTATACGATTGATTCTCAGGTTCCTGCTCTCACCCTTGTCGGTCAAACGGCAACTGCGATCAGTTCCCAAGCCGGTGCCATTGCAAGTTCCACTGCCACATGGCAAACCAATCGATCCGGCTCCTATGTCATCCGAGAAGGAAGTGACTGTACTTCTGGAACACAAGTGGCATCGGGGAATGTGACTGCTAATGCCGATCAATCCTTCCAACGTTCCCATACCAATTTTACTAGCGAAGGAACCAAAACCTATAGGATCTGCGTTACAGGATCCAATGGGCTAACTGGATTTGTTTCCTTTAGCCTCAGGCGAGATGACACACCACCTACAGTCACCACAAGTCCAGGTGCTGGGAGTTATGCAACAGCTACCTCTGTCTCTGCCTCGTGTTCGGACGTAGGAGGTTCTGGGTGTGACAAAATCGCTTATTCAGTATTAGTTGGCTCTTCTCCGACGAATCCTAACATCCAAGGAAGTACAGGAACTATCATCAGTGGAAATTTGTACAATTCTGCACTTGTTATGACAGATGGTGCTACCACCTATACAAAGTTTATTGCTCGTGACCAAGCGGGAAATGTATCCAATGTGGTTTCTCAAAATTATATCGTAGATACAGAAGTAGCGACCGTTACCGTCAATTCGCATACACAAGCCATCAACGGAACCTCTCATGCTTCCGTAAGCTGGCAATCAACCAAAGCGGGTCCTTACCAAATTCGATTAGGTGGAACGAACTGTTCCAATGGAACGGCTCTCTCCAATTCGGGGAACGATGCCAATGTTACAGGAAATGCCATAGCAACAACGGAGATCAATTCCTCGATTTCAAATTCTCATTTTAGTGAAGGTGAAAACACAATCCGCATCTGTGTGGCAAACTTAGTGGGAAGTTTTGGATCGACCACCCGAACTACCAGAAAAGACACAACTGCACCTGTTGTGGCAATGGTGTCTCCTTCTGGTGCTGGCCCTTTTACAACGGGAACCCAGCTCCAACTCAGTTGTTCTGATACAAACGGAACGGGATGTGATAAAATAATTTATACGTTAAATGGCACAGAACCAACGTTTGATGGCAGTGGAGCCGTGACAAATGGATCTGTGTATACAACACCAGTGGCACTCTCCGATGGGAGTAACCAAGTGCGTTACCTGGCCCGTGACTTAGCAGGAAATTTAAGTTCAAGTGGGAACCAAAGTTTCGATGTGGGACCACCGGACGCACCTGCCTTTGTGGAAGCACAAGCTGGGGGAACGAGTGCTGTTGTGCAATGGTGGCCAGTCAGTAGAGCAACGTCGTACACTGTGTACTATAGCACTAGCCCTGGCGTTACAACGGCATCCACAAGTTTTGGACCAGTGACAAATCCTTATGCGACCATCACAAGTTTAACTGGCGGGACATTGTATTACTTTAGGGTGGTGGCGAGTAGCCCTGCTGGTGCAAGTGCTTTGTCTATGTTGGAAGGGAGTGCATTTACGACGACGATACCTCCAGGGACAAGTGAGACTGGTGTGCATGTGGACATATCAGCTGGGCAGGGGATAAATTCGGGTAATTATCCTTCTGCAGTAATTGATACTTTCAATAAAAAATTATTGGTAATCTCTCAAAATAATGCCAATAACTACAAACCAAGTTTATTCCAATGCAATCTGGATGGATCTAGTTGTTCCCATACTGATATTTCTACGGGACAAGGGAATAATTCGGGTTATACTCCTAATGCTATCTTGGATCATATTAATGGAAAACTCTTAGTTGTCACTCAAAACGGTGCCAACTCCAACAAACCCTCCCTCTTCATCTGGTAACCCGCGCCAGGGATCCGAAGGGCTTGGTCACCTGCCATCGTTAGATGGCTGGGGACGGAAGCGTTAGCGCACCCCGAAGGGAGCCCGATCGGTGTTCGATGGACCTGGATCATCGAACAAATGCGAGGCGCCAAAATGACAGAGTAAAGATAGTCACTTCAAAACTGCAGGGTAACCTTCGACAATCAAACAATGCCTCGGGAAAAAGATGGTAACAAAGGCATCATACAATCCTCATAAAAAAAGCCACCCTGCATTAGCGAGAGTGGCTTTCCTGTTTTGGGATGTTTCCCAAGAAAATAAAAAAACCATCCTAGATTTCTCAAGGATGGTTTTCCACTCATAGTCCCTTTTCATCAAAAGGAAGTTCAGAGCCACCTAAACTTCGCTAGATGGTCTCTTTGAAATTCTACAACAAACTTACGCTACCGGTCCGTATTGGCTGAAATCAAATTCTTTGGAACCAGTGAGATACTTTTTGTAGTTTTCTACAAATTGTTTCGCAAGGTCCTGCGCTGTTTTGTCGTATTCTTCTTTGTTTTCCCAAGCGTTACGTGGGTTTAGGATATGAGAATCCACACCATTTACGGATTTAGGGAAAGACACTTGGAATACTGGGTGTTTTTCAAACTCGGATTTTTCAATGTTTCCATTGAGGATTTCATTGATGATTTGGCGAGTTGCAGGAAGGTTCATCCTTTTTCCAACACCATACTTTCCACCCACAAGACCTGTGTTAATGAGGTATGCATTTACTTTGTGTTTTTTCATTTTTTCACCAAGTAGTTTTGCATAGAAAGTTGGGTGGAGAGTCATAAACGCCTGACCAAAACAAGCAGAGAAAGTTGCTTGTGGTTCTTTCACACCGCGCTCAGTTCCTGCTACCTTCGCTGTGTAACCAGAGAGGAAGTGATACATCGCTTGTTCGATGGAAAGTTTAGACACTGCAGGTAATACACCATATGCATCGTAAGTAAGGAAGATCACAGTGTTTGGGTGACCTGCTTTGGATCCTGGTTGGATGTTGTCGATGTGGAAAATTGGGTAAGATACACGAGTGTTTTCTGTTTTTGCCGCAGAAGAATAATCTACCTTTTTCGTTGTCGCATCATACACAACGTTTTCGAGGAGTGCATCACGACGGATCGCTGCATAGATTTCTGGTTCTGTTTTTGGATCGAGGTTGATGGTTTTTGCATAACAACCACCTTCAATGTTGAAGATTCCGTTATCGTCCCAACCATGTTCATCATCACCGATGAGTTTACGATTTGGGTCTGTGGAAAGAGTTGTTTTTCCTGTTCCAGATAAACCAAAGAAAAGTGCGCTATCTCCGTCTTTTCCAACGTTTGCAGAGCAGTGCATTGTAAGAACGTTTTTGAGTGGAAGGTAGTAGTTCATGACAGAGAAAATCCCTTTTTTCATTTCCCCACCGTATTCTGTTCCACCGATGATACAGATTTTTTTTGCTAAGTGGAAAATCACAAACACTTCAGAGTTGAGGCCGTGTTCTTTGTATTTTGCGTTTTTGTAACCAGAAGCATTGATGATTGTAAACTCTGGGTTGAGTTTTGCGAGTTCTTCTTTCGTTGGGCGAAGGAACATGTTCGTGCAAAAGTGGTGTTGCCAAGCTCTTTCTGTTACCACACGGAGAGAGATACGTGTGTCGTCGTTGGTTCCTGCGTGGCCATCGAATACGTATAATTTTTTGTTATCGAGGAATTTTGTGACTTCTGCGTAGAGTTCGTTAAAAATCGCTTCGGAAACTTTTGTGTTTACCGGTCCCCACCAAATGTTGTTTTGGGAAGAAGGTTCATCGACAAAGTATTTGTCTTTAGGGGAACGACCCGTAAAAATCCCGGTATCCACCATCATTGTTCCATTATCAGAAGTAACACCTTCTTTGTTATTCAATTCGTGCTGGTAAATTTCTTCGTATGATAAGTTATGGAAGACTTCGGACGGTTTTAGGCCGAGTTCAGCAAGGCCTTTTAGATTAGTAGATACTGACATGGATCTCTCCTCGATTTCACTTTGTGTTTTTCTAGCTTCTTACTTTGCGAGTCGGTGTCAATAACAGAAAATGAAGATTCTCCACGCATCCGCAGAATATTTTCCCTACATCAAGATGGGTGGTCTTGCGGACATGCTCGCCTCCCTTACCAAAGAACAGGCGAAGACAGAAAAAGTTTATGTCGCATTACCTCTCATTGGATCGATGGGGAAAGAACCAAATTGGACCGGCAAAGAACATAAGGCCATCCTACCCGAAGATGCGAACGAGGAAACAGTAACTGTGAGTTTACTCACAAAAGCAAGGTTCCGGGAAGCAGATGAATCTGGGATCAAGTTGTATTTTTTTGATTCGGAATTGTTTCGGAGTTTGGATTCCATTTATGGAACGACAGACGAACATTACCGTTTTGCCATTTTTTCCTACGCTTGTTATGCGCTAAGCCAAATCTTACAAGTAGATGCCTTCCATGCCCACGATTGGCATACTGCTTTGTCTCTCGCCTTACAAAAAAATTCGAGCCATTCCATTCCTTCTGTTTTTACAATTCACAACCTTGCGTACCAAGGGGACCATCCCTTTTGGATGACTGGTTTTTTGAAAGAAGATCCCTTTCGCCTTGTCACTAGTCCATTTGACCACAATGAAAAATGCAATTATATGAAGGCAGGGATTTTGTCTGCAGGTCAAATCACAACCGTAAGCCCAGGTTACAGAGAAGAAACCTTACGGGAACCAAATGGATTTGGTCTGAGTTATGCCTTACAAAAACGCGGATCGGATTATACAGGAATTTTAAATGGCATTGATGCAGATGAATGGAATCCAAAGTCTGACAAACGAATTTTCCAAACCTACTCGGTTAAGGATTGGGAAGTAGGAAAATTAAAAAACAAAACTCTTCTTTATGAAGAAATCGGTAGACCCCATTTGCCATTAGAAACACCACTCATTGGTCTGATTGGCAGACTCACCTACCAAAAAGGATTCCCTACATTTTTACAGGCATTTCTGGAAAGACGCCACCTACCACACCGTTATGTGGTTTTAGGTTCTGGGGATACAGAAACCGAAAAAGCTTTTTTTCATTTATCGGATGTGATGCCAGATGTATTTTATTTTTACCGAGGATACAATGAAGCGCTTGCCCATAAAATTGAAGCAGCTAGCGATTTTTTCCTGATGCCATCACTCTTTGAACCTTGTGGCCTCAACCAAATGTATAGTCATGTCTACGGTACCATTCCGATTGTTTCACGTGTGGGTGGATTAAGGGATACAGTTGAGGAATCGATTGATCCCAGATTCAAAACTGGAATTGTCTTTGAACCGAATGACGCGGGTTCGCTGGGTTATGCATTAGAACGAGCAAAAGATCTGTATCATTCAGAAGAAAAAAGGCAAGTTGTTCATAACATCATGCAACTGGACTGGACATGGACCAAACGAAAAAAAGAGTATGATTCCATTTACCAAACAGCAATTTCCCTTTTGATATAATCCATTTCAAACATCGTTTTCAATTCATCGACTTATGCTCGTCAAAATGGGCGCCTCCATTGGATGGACCAATTCAAATTCACTGTAACAAGACTGCGCTTTACGCTCCAATCTTTTGCTTCGCAAAAGGATTTCCGCTGCAATCGCTGGCGCAAGATACATGTAATGCGAAGTTTGTAGCGATTTTCCGCTCGGGAATAAACGTAACACGTGAATGATTTTCATTCATTGAATTGTAAAAAAACTTGAGGAACAATCTAGGAATTTTATTCGTTACATGTCTAAAATCATAAACAAATTCCAGCTCACATTCGAGTTTGGCGATGGCTCAATTCATGAATATTTTGTCTAAATTTTATACTCTCATTTCATTACTCCTTCATCTTTCAGTTTTGATGATAACGATCACAAATTGTAAATTAAATTTAAACAATCCAAGTGATCCAAGATCCAGAAGTTATTTTGAGACGGCTTTATGGAATGAATACTTAAAAACGTTGTGTGATCCGAATACAAGAGGATCAGTGCGTTTGGGAAGTGGAAGTTATAAGGTATTTCCTTATTCCCTCGAATTACTAAAGAACGGAAATTTAGCAGTGACTGCAGGTGTTTTTGAAGATGTAACTTGGAAGGGACGAACTGGTGGAATTCAGTATTCATTCTCAGGCACACTAGGAACAACGATGAATGTCATTGTCTTTATATTGAATGGAAGGACTTTTGAAATTGAATGGCTAGATTATTTAGGACCAACTACCTCTACTTCTGAAGAAGTAAATTTTGCTCCAGTGAGAGAAATGTCTAACGGGGACATAGTTGTTTATACCAACGTTAATGGGACACAAGGAACACCAATCTCTGGCAAAGCTAATACAGATGCCTTTTTGGTAGCAAGATACAATCAAAAAGGAAATCGTATTTGGCATACATATCTCGATTTACCAGTGAACTCGTTTCTTCTAAATAAATTTGCTCTGGTAGTTGATAAAAACGACCAAATCCATCTATTTTTTATACATAATACAAATTCTTCCAATACACCCGACACAACAGGATTTATAGAATTCCCAAGCACAAAAGTTGCTTCGGATGGAACGAACATTGGTCAAAGGGAGATTGGATGGGCAATTTTAAAATCGGATGGTACACCCACCACTCAAACATATTTACCTTCCATTAATAGTGTAGAAATATCAACTGCAGAACTAGGACCAAATAATAATATTTTAATTGGTGGTTCAGCACAAGATAACTTTAGTGGATTTCCAGGACATCCGTTACCTTCATATTCGAGAATCGTTCTTGCGAACCTTTCGATAAACAATCATTCAATTCAAAATGTAACTTACTTAGGAAATTCAAGTACATCTTTTAATCTTGGCGACATTAATACATTAACAGGTGGATCAGATGGTATTTTCGCTTCTGGAAATTCAGCAGGTGGATTTGGAAATCCTATTCATAGTTATCAATTTTATCCATCAGGAAATTATCGAAATCATATCCTCTTAAAATTTGATTGGAATGGAAATTTAATATGGAATCAGTTTATTGGTTCAACCAATACAAACGTCCTTGAATTTTTTCCAAAAATTACATACATTCCATTCATTGATGAATTTCGTGGGAATATCCTTTCTCCGACTGATGGAACCAGATTTACAGGATTAGATGAATTGAGTTATGGAAATGGAAAAAATGAATTGCAGGATGTGACATTTCGCTTACGCGGAAGTGATGGACGCATTAAATCAGTTTACTATGAAACCAATGTTTCAGTTTCACCACCGCCAAATGTATTATTTGATTTTAATATTCAGTATCGGAATGTTTGTTATGGCAGAATCGTAACATTATCTAGATATCTCAATTATCCGGCTGAGGAAGGCTTCTTGGAAGTTAAAACGAGACCTGGCTTCGAGGAACCTTAAATGTTCCTCGATTAATCGAACTGCCTTTTTATTCCCAACTCAGATTTTTCTTTTGGCCAGGAGATGACTGCATACCTGATCCAGTGATGGATCCATTACTTCCTTCATTACCTAACAGGAATACAGAATCATTGAGAGTGTATGAATTTCCATTGGTAGAATAGACCCCAATGGAGTGGCCTCCGTTCCCCGAATGGGAATTGCGAGCTGACCCACCATTACCAGCTGTGCCTGTTTGGAAGTGATTTTGATTTGCAGTTAAACTGGAAACTGATTGTAAAACCAGAGCAATGGAAGATCCGCCACTACCTGCACTGCCATCTCCCCCATTCCCTCCTTTACCACCAGGAGCACCGTCTCCACCTTTACCAACTTCACCTACACCAACACTTGCACCGTTTCCCTTGAGGCCTCCAGATCCTCCCTCTCCACCTTTGCCAGCCAATCCTCCGTTACCAGCAGTTCCTGAAATAAACCTTGAGTTAGATAAAGAAACATCACCTAAACTTAGTAATACGATTGCAAAACTAGATGCTCCTCCTTTACTCCCAGTTCCTTTATTACCCTTACTTCCAGCAGCACCTCCGCCTCCCCCTCCGTTTCCAGTTCCATTAACGCAAAAAAAACAAGATTGTCCGCCTCCGCCTCCGCCACCACTTCCAGGAGTCCCGTTAGATCCATCTTCACCATCAAAACCGTTCAAAGGAGTGTAAAAGGGCGAAAATGAACCAATTAAATTTGATTGGGACATTCCTTGGTTTCCAGATGTTCCATTTACAACTTCACAGTTAGGTGCTAATCCAGGATTATTGAAACTAGTCGAAGTAGAATTATTGTATATTGAGCCTGTGCCCCCACAGGGACCAAGACCACTGATTCCATTTTCAGCCCCTTTTCCTCCACGGCCTCCAGCATAACCATTCAAGTTCGAAAAGGAGGGATTTACACCACCAAGTCCTCCCAGAGCATTAATTGAAGAATTATCTATATTTCCATTGGTTCCATCCCCACCATTCCCACCACCTATACCATTGGTTCCATCAATTCCATCGCTGCCATTAGCTGCTGTTCCACTGCGAATTTCTGATGTATCAATGATTAGGTGAGATAAGTTTGAGACCAAAATGCCAATGCTTGATCCTGGTGTTGAAGAAGGAAGTTGCGGGACAGAGCCAGCTTGCACATTTACATTTTTAATCGTAAGTTTTGCCGTTCCACTTGTGACTAAAATTCCGTACGAACTTTCGTTTGGTGTTGTTGGGTCTTTCGCTGTAATTTGAAATCCAGATATTTCTGCATCGCCATTTAAATTCGAATACATAATGCCGATTCGATTCGTTTTCCACTTAGTTGGATTTTGGATTTGATCACGAACCCAAGAAGTATTGTATCCACCATAAAGGCTGACTCCCGATTTTGCAGTTAATGTTATGTCTTCTTCTGAATATGAATTTCCACCTGACTTGAATGTGACACAAATTACTTTACCTGCTGAAGCTAACTCCATTGCTTTATGTATGGTTCGTACTGGTTCCGTTTTACTTCCAACATTGGAATCATTCCCAGAATCCCCATTCACATAAAATGCATCTGTGCCTAATACACATACTTCCGTCGAAGGTGCTGGAGGTGTAGGAGTTGTATTTACGGGAGGAATAATGGGGTCAGTCGGATTTGACGGTGGTGAAGTATCGGTGGATTGTGAATTGGATCCGACAAATGCTAAGAGACCAAACAAAGACGCTTGGTTCGTACCTCCATTTTGATTGCAAGAGACTAAGAAGAATAGTAATATAATCGTAATGTAACGGAAACAAGTTGGTATAGTTTTCATCTTTTATTTTCACTTTTTATTGGAAGATTTTAATAACAAAAGTGATACTGATTATGGTTTCGAGTGTTTTTTGAAAAGGCTGACTTTGTTATACCGCTCGATCTGGTGCAAGTGCGACTTTTCAACCAGAATGGACGGATTTTTTTCATTTTTTTTCCAAACTTTGTCACAACCGACAAATCCTGTTGTCACAAGATAGAAAGGAATCATTAGGAGGATTCAATGAAACTCACTTCTCTCATACTCACTGGTTTTGTAGCGGTAGAACATGTATTTATATTGGTGTTGGAAATGTTCTTATGGAAAACAGAATTTGGAATGAAAGTATTCCAACTCACACCTGAAACAGCAGAAATCACTGCAAAACTTGCGAAAAACCAAGGTTTGTACAATGGGTTTTTGGCTGCAGGATTATTTTGGGCACTGTTTTTCATCAAAGAACAAAACCAAAAATTCCAAACGATTCTGTTTTTTCTCGTTTGTGTTGTGGTCGCGGGGATTTATGGCTCAGCCACTGCAAAATTTTCGATTTTGTTTTCGCAAGGATTACCCGCATTTTTAGCATTAGTTGTACATTGGTTGGCCAATCATAAACGATGATCGAAGATCCACATATCTCTCTTTTAGAGAGTTGTTTACAAGGTAAAACTAAGGCGTTGGAAGAGTTGGTACAATTCTTCCAACCAAAAGTTTTTTCCTTAGCTCTAAAATTTTTATGGAACCCTGAAGATGCAGAAGATGCCACTCAAGAAATTTTAGTCAAAGTGATTACAAATCTGGGTGGATTTCGAAGAGAGAGCAAACTATCCACTTGGATTTATAAGATAGCCAGTAACCACCTCATCAATATTAAAAAGTCAAATCTAGAAACAAAACACATTCATCTTAGAAACATCCGTGATGAATTGCACAGATCTCAATACAATACACCTTCTCAATTATTGGAACAAACTGGATCCAATTTTGAAGAAGATACAAATTCCAATGTTTCGAATATGGTTTTACATGTGCAAGTAGCTTGTACATATGCGATGTTACAAAGTTTAACTCGTAAGTATAGAATGGCTTATTTATTAGGAGATGTATTTTCTATTTCGAGTGAAGAAGGTGGACTCGTAATGGGAATCAAACCTGAATCCTATCGACAATTATTATCTAGAGCAAGAAACCAATTAGAACAATTTTTGGGAAAAGAATGTAGTTTAATTAAGAGTACAAATCCATGCCAATGTAAAAATAGAATTCGTTATGCAACTAAAGTTGGAAGGATTCGATCTTATTTAAAACTATCGGAACAAATGAAACTCGATGGTAGATGGAAACAGATGAAACCACTATTACCAGAAACTACCAAAATCCGAAAGGCAGCTGAAATTTACAGAAACCAACCGACTTTTTTACCTAAAAAAAACCAACTAGATAGTATTCGAACTTTGTTAGACAACTCGTTTCCATTCTCTACTAGGTGAATTTCCATAAATTCTTTTATAAGCTTTGGAAAAAGAGAAAGCTGACGCATAACCTACATTTTGTGCAATTTCCTCTAAACCCATATTCCCTTTTTGAAATAAAACTTTTGCTTTTTCCATACGCAGTTTTGCCAAATACTCCATAGGTGGGATTCCCAACACATCCCGGAATTTGTTAGCTAGATTTGCGCGAGATACCCCAGTCTCTTTTGCGAGTGATTCGATTGTCCATTCCTTTGCATATGCATTGTGAAGTTTTTCTAATGCATACAAAACTGTTTTATCGTGGAAGGCTTTGATCCAACCAGAAGGTGAGTTTTCCTCTTGTTGTAACCAAATACGAATCATATAATACAGCATAATGTCTGTTAATCTTTGCACAATTAAGTCAGTTCCAAGATTTAACTCTAGTTCTTTCGAAAGGATTTGAATAAAATCTTCAAGCGAGTGGTGTTTTTGGATACTTTCATATGGAATATAGATAAAATCTGGTAACTCCATGAGAAGTGGGTGGACAGGTCCATTAGGAACTTCATACCGAACGGATACAAAGGTAGTGACTGGGTTTTGGTCTTTCCTTTGGTTATTTTTCTCATTCAAAAATCGTTCAATGGTAACAACTTTTGCTTTTGGATCAGATAATAACTCGTGGTGTATCCCTCTTGTGATGAATAATAAATCACCTTTTTTGAGTGGGATTAATTTATTTCCTATTCTCGCATAACAACTGCCTTGTGTTACCACATGGAAACCGCCACTTTTTTCGCAAGGGAAGTGAAATCCAAAACTATCGAAGATTTGGCCTTTGGACAAAAGGTCATTTTTCCAACCTGCAGAAAAGAGAATGTCTGAGAGTAAATCCATAGTTAAAATTTAGCAATTCTCTACCATTTGTCTATCAATTTATACTTTTGGATATATTTTTAATATTTTTCGACATAGAAAGTCTAGGTTTTTGTGATACACTAAATTTACAAGATTCAAGGAAGTAAAAGGAAAATTGAATCTGAGGGAATAAGGTAACAAACGATGAAAGTATTTGTATATGGTGGATCAGGTCTTGTTGGTGGGTATCTCGTCAAAGAATTACAAAAAAAAGGACACGAAGTTTTTGCAGGTTCTAGAAAACCAGAAACACAAACAAAAGAAACGAACTTGAACTGGGTGGTAGCAGATTCAAAGGACCCAAAAAAGGGGATAGAGATTTTAGAATCAGTGGATGCTGCATTCTTTTTAAGCCCTCCTGGTGAAACAAACCAATATGAAATCCTTTCTCCTTGGATTGAAAAAGCAAAACAAGTTGGATTGAAAAAAATTGTACTCATGACAGCGATGGGAGTAGACCATGCACCACCAGAAGCTCCTTTCCGAAAAACAGAAATTCTATTAGAAGGATCTGGCCTTTCTTGGAACATCATAAGACCAAATTGGTTTATGCAAAACTTTCATACGTTTTGGATTGCAGGCATCAAACAGGATCAAAAGATTTATTTTCCTGGAGGAAACGCAAATGTTAGTTTTATAGATGCGAGAGACATTGCGTCGGTTGCTTCTATACTTTTAACTACTAATGATTTTCAAAAACAGGCATTCACTCTTACTGGGAAAGAATCCATTGATCATTTTCAAGTCGCAAAATATTTATCGTCTGTTAGTGGAAAAAACATTGAATACATTGATGTTGATCCAAAGGTTTTTGAAAATTCTTTGGTATCTGCTGGACTATCAAAAGATTATGCGGCTTTTTTAGTGATGATTGCAGGTGCGTTAAAAGAAGGATTCTCAGCTCCTATACTTGATACTGTCAAAAAAATCACTGGAAACGATCCAATTTCATTTCAAAAATATGCAGAAGACCATGCGAGTGCTTGGAAATAAAAAACAAATCTAAATCATTTCCCCCTTACCCACAAACTATAAAATCTTTTAGGATGTGGGTAAGAGGATTATCAATTCCTATCATTCAGCGATTAAAATTCGGCTTGAGGCTCCCCCTTTTGGGTCTTCCAAAATATTCCTAAGTAATAATTTTTGAAACGGTAGAAATACGGATCCACTTACATTCACATAGTTTTTATAAAATTTTTTCGTTGGGATTACTTTCTTTTGTTTTAATGTTTTGGGATCATATATATGAAGTCCCGAATTACGAACCCAAACCAATTCCCCTTCTTTCCAAAATCCTAATCGATGGCCGTGAGTTCCCCACTTTGTTTTTTTGACATCGTTTAAGTTATCTGTATTATAAATTCTCACTTCACCAGTATCGGAAGCAGCCATATACAAAGTTTTTCCATCCTTTGAAAAACAAATTCCATAAGGAGTGGAAGGGATTGAAAACGATTGGAATGAATTGGTATCTAATTGTAATAAATAACCAATTGGATTTCGATTTTGAAACGCTTCTGCATAAGCTGCAATAACAATCTGATTAGATTCTGGATGGAATTCAGGTGTATATGGGTAAAATTTGGATTTGTATTCCCTTACTTTTGTTAAGTTTTGATTTTGAATTTTATAAATGAAGGCAGATACATCTTCTGATACATCATCTTTTAGATCTGCATCCACAGCGAATGTAAAATAAGCTGCTTGGTCCTTTTCAGAATAACCGATATAAGAACTTTGTGCAAATGATTTTGGATCCTCCTCTGGGATCTCAAAGATAGGTTCCACCACATCGATGTTATTTGCAATTAAATCCCAACCTACATAGAAGTATTTTTTTGTTTTTGATGATTTTGCTTTGTTTTCAAGGATAAATCCTGCACGATGATTTCCTTCTTCATAATATAAAAATTCGTAGATGGTTAGAGGGAGACGTTTGCCTTTGTTCTCGATTTGGCCAATAAAATCTGTTGTATGAGCCAGATAATATGCTTCTAATGGAATGGATTTATAAATTTTTTGTTTAGAAGTTGTATCGTAAAAATAGATTCCAGGTTCATCAAAATCAGCAGTTTTACCAAGATAAATCCACTTACCACCATTGACAAAATATGGATTACTTGATTCTACAAAAGTTGGTCGAACATCAAAATTAGTACTGTATAAAAACTCAGATTCAATTATTTGTGCAAACAAACTACCAACAAAAAAGAAACAAATAACACTCGTAACAAAGTATGGAAACATGATTCTCTCCCAATGTCTGGACATGGAGGATCACACTATCTCAATTTTATTATTTTTACAACTCTTGTTTGTAAATTTTTTTCCAAATTCTATTAAAATTCTAAATTGGGAATCGGCTCATGTCCAATTGAATCAATTCGATTCGAATCCTTCCTCTTCAAATAGAAACACTTGAATCGTTAAAGGCAATTCTCGATTTTTTTCAGCTCTTCATACAACCAAGTCGCACTTGCAATTTCTTTTCCATTAGGATAACGGATTTTATAAGGTGTACCAGATAAAAATGACTTTGATGCTACTTTATCAATAAAGAGTTTTGCTGTCCAATCTTTGGGATCAGGAGCAAAAAATGAATTTTTGGCTTCGTTTAATTTGTAACGCAAATGGTTCTCTGCATCTTTTGCACTATGTGAATCACCATTTCGAATGAAGTTTCCATTGAAATTCCCAATTTTTTTTAATAAGATTTCGATTTTTTCGGATTCAGAATAACTGTTACAGGCTTTAGCTTCTGAAAGAAGTGGTTGTTCGAAAATAATGAATAAGATAAAGAAAAAAGAAAAAAATAGAGCAGGGAACTTTTTCATGGATTTACTAATAGATCAAAATGAATTCAGATTTTGAATCAGGCAATTAAAATAACATCGGTTCATTGATTTCTGGCTCCGCAAAGATAAATTCTGAAGGATAAGCTTGGATTAAGTATCTGATTTGGTTTTCTTCTTTGATTCGAGGATCTAACCATCTTTCCCAACAATCCTCAGTTAGGTGAACTGGCTGACGACCTTGGTTCCCGCCAGAGTTATGAACTTCTTTCATCAGTGAATTTCCTTCTTGGGTCAAAATACTAAACCAAAATTTTCGATGAGAAGTATTGGGTATCTCACCCCAAATTCCTGCAAAACAAAAACTTTCTCCAGATTTTGGATAAATTTTATATTTTATCTTTGTACCTTTTTCGGATTTCCATTCATTAAAAAAAGAAGCAGGGATGATACACCGATTGTGTTTGGCAGCACTAGACCAAAAGGAAGTTGCGAACAACCTTTCTTCTCTTGTATTAAAAATTGGTTTTGGTGACCAATTTGGTTGTACTCCCCATTGCATTAACTCTAATGTATTTTCACCTTGATTTGAAAGTGAATGGATTACCGGTGCAAGCGAACTTGGGTAGTATTCAAAATTTGGTGACCTTCGGAATGTGTCTTCTACCTTTTGAATGTCGAAAACTTGGGTACCTTGGATCAATCGAATCCATTTTTCGGTTCCATCTTTCAATTTGATTATGGTATATCCAAAACGCCCGCACACAATGATTCAATTGAACTTAATTCATAAAAATTGCAAACTAAGATTTTAGAATTTTGCGAGTGATTTCAATTTCGTGACTAGAAGTCATCTGAAATTGACCTTAAGTCAATTTCCATTTTTTTATAGCATAAATTCTATAAGATTCGTATTTTGGAAGTATGAGTCGAGTGCAAGTCATAGAACGTTCACCTAAAAAGAGAGCTGTTTTAGAGAAAGATAAACTTTCGAAACGTACTTCGATCATACAAGCTGCTGCATCCCTACTCCAAAAAAAAGATTGGTCTGAACTTTCTATGGATGAAGTTGCAAAACGTGCAAAAATTGCAAAAGGTACTTTGTATTTATATTTTCCAACGAAAGAAGATTTATGCCTTAGGATCCATAGTGCTGATTACGAATCTTGGTTTATGGATTTACATGAGTTTTTAAGTAAGGCTCCCAAAATGGATGTGAGTATTTTTTCGAATTGGTTTGTGAATTCTATGGATCGACATACACGATTTTTAAAATTACTTCCGATTGTACCTACAATTTTAGAAAAAAACGCAAGTATACAAACCATTCGCGAATTTAAATCCAATTTAAAATCACAAATCAGTTCCGTATTACCTCTACTCATCCATTACTTTCCTTTTTTTACCGAACAATCAGGATTCTTATTTTTGATGCAATGCCATGCATTAGCAGTTGGATCTTGGTCGCATGGTTTTCCTTCCAACCAAGTGAAGGAAGCGGTAAAGGACACTGAATTGGAAGTATTTATGTTGGATTATAAAAAATTTTTAGAAATGTCCATCTTAACTTTATTAAAAGGACATTCTGGTATTTAGTTTAGTTCTGGATAAACTCATACATTTTTTTTATCAATTTATCTTTTAATTTTGGATCCAAAATCATCTTCTGATTTTTCTCATCTAAGTCCATTTCGTATAAAATATCTTTATCATTGTGAAATATGTATTTCTTTTGATCATATACTAACCCTCTTTGGATTTCAGAATTCCAAGTTTTTAAAACTAAATCTAGTTTGTAATTGGAACTAAAAAAATTCTGAGAATTTTCCGTACGATTCGTCTCTTGTTGCAAAAGATCCAATATAGTTTCTTTAAAATGGATTGATGAACCAAATTTTGGAATGTACAATTCATTAGATTGAATTGCATACATCAAAAACGGTACATCAATCTCTTGGTTATACAAAGAGTAGTTATGTGCATGAGCACCTCCTTCTCCAAAACTTTCACCATGGTCTGCTGTAATGATAAGGAATGTTTCTCTTTTAGAATTCGATTTAATATAGGAAATCAATTCATCTATTAAATTTATATTTTCCTGTAATGCTTTGGTATGGCGTAAAACTTTTGGTAATGATACATCCTGATTCGAATAAGTGAAATAAGGACTATGAGTTTGGCTAAGGCCTACCATAATAAAAAAAGGATGAGAACCAAAATTCAAATGTTTGAATTCGGAAAGCACAACTCGATCATCCATTCCCCAGCTGAAATTACTATTTGGATTACCGAATTTTTTTTCTAAAACTGTTTTGTCTTGTACTTGTTGGAATACATTAGGAAAGAATAAATTCATACCTTCGAAATAAATTGATTGAGTATAAATCATCTTTGTTTCATATAAGTATTTCTGTTTTAAAAGAGAAGGTAAACTGTCTCCTTCAATCTGTTTTGTAGATTGAATACGCGAACTATGTATCTGTGACTCTCCTGTCATCCATGTGAATAAACTTTTAGAAGTATGTGGCATTGGAATCAAAAAATGAGAATTTTCTAAAGACGAAAAATTAATAAATTTTGAACTGACGCCTATCAAGTGTTTTCTGGATACACCTTCAAGTACAATCATTACAATATGAGTATCATTTGGAATATGATTTATAAATTGATTCACCTTTTGTTTTAGATTCTGTTTTTGATGAATGGTGGGCAAAGTTTGAACATACAATTTTGAATGGAACAATAGTAATAAATACACAACAAGTAACAAAAAAGTTGGATTCACACGATACCGCGTGAACACCAAAAAAGGATCAAAAAATAAGATGAGGATTAAAAAAGGAAAATAATGTACCATTGACCATTCATGCAAAAATGGAAAAAATTCCTTCCAGAGGAATCCAAAATTTTGAACCGCATATCCAAATAACGAAAAGTTAAATTGTGTTTGGTATACCCATTGGTAGTTTAACACAAGTAATAATGGCACCATAAATACTAAAAGTGTGAACTTTTTTACAAAGAAATTGAATTGAAGTAGTTTCAAAACAATTAGAATGACACCAATTAAAAACAAAATATGGAGGAAAACTCCATGGTAATAAGTCCATCCAGACCAAATTAACTCACCTGGAATATGGAAACTAAACAGTATCAAATAAAAAAGAATCCATTGGTATTTTTGTGATTTTAAAATATGTTTCAAATTATTTAACTTCAAATTGAACATTTGCCTTTATTTCTGGTCCATCAAATAATTCTAAACTATGTTTTCCTCTTTGAATGCTAACATTTCCTTCCCCTGTTCCTGATAACTTCACTTGTATCGTTTGGTTCCAAATTAGTTTGGGATCTTTTAAGGTCTGGTATTCACGGATCCGAATTGGAATATTTTGTTTTTCTCGTTCAAATCCAGGATGGTATAAAAAAACTTGGCTTTGTCCCGGATACACAAATCCTACGCCAACTATGGAAGAATCTTTATTATTGTGTAACTCTTCACATGGATGAAGGTTTGTTATTTTTTTCCTAACATTCAAAACAACTGATGGACAATTGGAATTTGCCAGTTTACCTGAAATTTTACAAATAGATCGAACTTCTGTTAGTTTAGGTGCATATTGCTTTTTGTCCTTTTCCTTCATAAGCAATCGAAAAATATTTTGTACAATTCTTCCAGCACCAAAGGAACCTGAAACATCCATTGTTTTTTCGCCAGAAAAATTTCCAACCCAAGCACCTACCACATACCGATCATTAAATGCAATAGTCCAAGAATTTCTATAATCTTTGGAGGTTCCCGTTTTGACTGAGACCGGAAATGGGTAATTTAAATAACTTCTTTTCCCGAATGCCTTTTGTCTTAGTTTTGAATCATTGAGTATAAATTTAATCTCTTCGGCTGTTTCTTCAGATACCAAAGGATGTGATTCACCGTAAAATATTGATTTTCCATTGATACTCCCAATTTTAATTTTTGGAAGAATTCCACCTAACATAAAAGCACCGTAGACTCGCGAAAGTTGCAATAGACTAGCACCTCCCGTTCCTAAAGCGAGTCCAGGCCCATAAAAACTAGGAGATTGTTTTAAGTTTTCAAATCCCGCTAACTTTAAAAATCGATAAAAATTAGGAACACCAACCAATTGGATGGTAGTAACGGCCGGTATGTTACGAGAATTTGCCAAAGCTTCTGCTAATGTTAAATTTCCCCAATAACGGAGGTCCGCATTTCTCGGAAGGTAGTTTTCTCCTGTTCCCAATGAGTATGAATATTTTTCATCCACTAGAATTGAATTGATAGAATATATATTTTGATCAATTGCTAATGCATATAACAATGGTTTTAATGTACTTCCAGCATCACGAAATGCAATTGTCCCATTTACCATTCCATTTCCATCTTCAAAAAAATTTTTAGATCCAATCATTGCTACAAGTGATAAGGCAGAATTTTGATTTGATTCTTTCTCTAAAATGATTGCCGATGCATTATTTACATTCCATTTTTTTAATACATTTATTTCTGAATTTACAATTGAATGGATTTCAGCATTTAATTCAGATGAAATAGTTGATACCATTTCTTCCTTTGGATCCAAATGTAAACTTCTGATCCAATTGAGAAAATGTTGATTTTCACCAGTGAATGAATCATCATAATTTTGCATTTTCTTTTGCAGTTTGGTTTGAACTAGTTCATTTGGATCATTTAGGATTGGTATTGAGAATGGAATTTTGACTCGTAATTGGTTGTATCGAAATTTGATCTCATCTTCGTTCGAAACATTTTTTCGAATTAAAATTGTTAGATAAACTGTTTCATCTAAGGATAAAAATCGTACATTTTTTTCAAAAAGAGTAAGGGAAGCAGAAGGAAATCCAACAGAATTAGAATGAATTGATACAGAATTTAAATAAGCTTCTAAAATTTGTTGTTTTGTTAACCACAATTCAAAACGAAGGGCTTCCAAAACTTCAAATGATTTACGAATGATAATAGGATACGATCGAATATTTGGATGATAAATTCGAACCAGCTGCATCGTGATGGTGGAACCACCACCGCGATTTTGTTTTGTAATGAAAAATGAATATAACGAATTGATTATAGCAAAAGGATCAATCCCATGATGTGAAAAAAATCGTTTATCTTCTGCAATGCAAACAATTTCTGAAACAAATTTTGGATACTCGGTTATTGGAACCCAATCTTGTTTGGACAATGTATGATTTTGAGTTCTACCAATCAATTTACCATCTTTGGATAAAATACGTGTTGTTACTTCTTTTTTAAAATCATCAATTTGGATTGGTCTTAAAACAAACCAAATTCCTCCAATGATAGGTATCAGGAAGAATAAGGTTTTGATTCTAAGTATAAAATTCCAAATCACTCCACTTTTACCCGAAGTGAACTAGTATTACCGTAAAACTGTGGATGATACATCAAAAATGTTTTTGATGCTGGCAGTATAGAATTTCCTTTCGCAACGGTTCTCAGAATGTATTTGTATTCCGTCTCTCCTTTGCGTAAAAAATCATCAGAGAATATCACTCGATCATCTCGATACTCAGTATACTGTCCATAACTAGATTCTGTAACTTCCGCATCCTCTGCATCGGATGATTTCTCTGTCAAAAAGGATGTATTCACAATCTCAGTATGACTCGGAATTGGATCGATAACGATTACAAATGCTTGGTCTTTTTTACTCAATACTTTGAGTTTGATTAAATATGTGGATCCTCTTTGTAAGTTTGAAACTTCTTTTAAAATTGGATTTCCATCAGAATCTCTTCCGTCAATACGATACATTGTTTTTTTGATCTCTAATCCATTAAATTTTTCCTGAGTTGTCTCTTTCACAGGAACATACATCAAACGTGTTTGAAAATACAATCTCCCTTCCGAACTTGTTCGTTTAAATGAAATTGGTTTTGTAGAAACAGAATTTCCATCAAATAAACGATCAAATGAAATTTCTTCTTTGAAAATAGAATCAGATGCTGGAGAAAACGATTCGTCGATAATTGTTTTTTCTCCAAAAACAACTTCTCCCTCAGTTTCACTTTTCGTTGCTTCAAATCGATTCCGATATTCAGACAAGGCTAAGGCAATAGTTCCAACACTATGACTGTCAGTCCAAAAACTTCTATTACGATCCATCATGATTGCATTTACGAGTTGGACCATTCTTGGGTTTTTCGAATCAACACGTAAAAGTAATCGTAAATAGTTTCCGAGGACAGAAGAAGTATTGTAATACGAATAATAAAAATATTCGTCAGGATTTTTCTTCATAGGTTTTACGATAAACAATTCTTTATCATATTCTATATAACTTACAAAATCTTCATAAAGTCTTTTGAATGTAGGATCCGAAAGATATGAATCGATCTTATGAAAATCTGCATAGGCAGTTAAGAAAATGCCTCGTGATTTTGGATTTAATTCTTCAAAATGATCAATCAGCGTTTTTTCTAAGGAACTTACATCTTTTTTCTCTTTTACAAAAACAGAATAGATTAAACTTAAAGTTTGGTAAGAATCGATTGAAGTCTCTGTTGGACTTTTAATATAACTTTCTAAAAACTTGATTCCTGATTGGTAAGCAATCAAATTTGTTCGTTTGCCTTTTTCCTTTCCTAATTGCATAACAGAAATCACATATGCTGTTAAGTAAGGATACCCACTTCGACCATAACTTTTCCACAATTTAAAACCACCGTTATAAGTTTGAAATTCTGACATTTCATCCAAAAACAATTTTTCAATTTGATTGAAGTCATACGCATCTTTTGAAGGTGCTTTGTATTGGAAATCTCGTAATAGTTCGCCAGAACTTAAAGAAAGTAAATAGGCAGATGTCCTTTGTTCCATACAAAAATAAGGATTGGATTCATAAAAATCAAAAGCAGATTTAAGTGCTGTGAGAGCAGTTCCAGAAATACGAATATCTAAGGAACCTTTATTCAATAAAATTGAATCTTTTTTAGGAAATGGAATCGAAGTTTTAAACTCGGAATCTGTATAACCAGAAAATTGAACAGATGTAACTGGATCAAACTCCTTGATCGGCAAAGTGACAAGCAAGGAATCGGATAAATCTGATTTTTTGAACGAAAGAAAAGACCCTTCGTTCTCAGGTTCTACAGAAATTTGATACGACAGCTGAATGTCTTCATTTGGTTTGTTTTGTTTGAGTTTGATGAATTGGGATTCGGAAATTTGAAATGTTTTTAGAACTTCTTTCGTTTGTCCGGCATTCAGTTCGATTGGAATCCACTTTTTTTCATCATTTAAAAACTTTGATTCAATTTTATATTTAAACTTACCATTTACTTTCGTATTATTAGTGATACTTCCACCTAACTCTAAATTATCTCCAACACGTATAAACCTTGCTACCGATTTTTGTAATACTAAATTCTTTTTTACCAAAAATTCAGAATTGGTAACGCCATACTTTCCATTGGAAGCAGATGCGACCATCACCCTAAAGGTTGTTAAATTATCAGGAAGCGTAAAATTTAAATTCGCCTCCCCATTTTGATCTGCGATGACAACTGGATTCCAATAAGCCGTAAGTCGAAAATCTTTTCTTGCCCCAGACTCAGAATCTGCAGAAAAACCACCTCCCGAATCTTCACCATAATCCCCACCAGGGCTGTCTCCCTTATTTGCGTATAAATAATGTTTGATGATCATCGAACGAAGTTCAAATGTTTTGATAACATTGTACCAATATTGATAAAAAATTTGAATTGGGGATTGGAAACTGTATCCAACCAAATCTAATACTCCCCTATCAGCGACTGAAATTGTTAATTCTGCACCTGGAGTTGATTTGATTGTCAACTTGACTTGTTCTCTTGGTTGGTATTCTGGTTTATCTGTACTAACCGTGACAGGTGCAATTTTGGTTCCCAAATCTACTTTTAAAGTGATCGAGCCAGTTTTTGCCTTTGGAGCACCTAAGTCTTGCTCGTTGAATTCTTTTATATCTTCGCCAGATAATCCTTCTGGAGGACTCAGTCTTCCGGAGAGTAATACTACATTTACCTCAACATTGGGAAGATAAATATCTTCTATTGGAATTTCGATCGGAGCACTATTCCCCTTCATTAAAAAGGATTTTTTATAATAAATGGAATCTCTTTCTACTGTGACAATCACACGAGCATTTTGAAGTGGAGACTTGATTAGTACTTTTGCCTTATCTCCTATTTTATATTCATTTTTATCAGAACGTAATTCGATCGAATCGTCTCCTCGGAAGTCCCAAGTGTAATAGGATTCTTTTTGATAGGCATAAAAGTCGACTCTCGAAAAAACTTTGTCCTTATTCAATACTAATATTGTATAACTACCAGGATCTTTTGTACGGTAATCAAAGCTGACTCCTTCTGATTTTGAAGTGAATTTTTTCACTTCTACAACTTTTTTTGTTAGTTGGTTACTTCTAAAGAAATACTTTCCAATTCCTTGTGATAAAACAGAAGTCCAATCATTATAGATGATGTAAGCTTTTAGATCTTCACCAGATACGGCTTTACCTTTTTCATCTACGGTAATTGCTGTAAATTGAAAAGGTTTATCTAAGGACTGGTAACGATCATTACATTTTAAACCAACATAGGTTTCGGATGGTTGGTATGGAATATTCGCAGATTTGGTAACAGTTTTTCCATCAACATCAAAAACTGATGATTCTACAACTAAGTGAAAGGGATCTGCTATTTCGATTTCTTCTCCATCGGTAACAAATTTACGAGTCAAAGATTTGATTGGAATATCAAGTTTATAATTTCCTTGGTTATCTAATACACCTTCTGAACCAGTTACGTAATCTGAACTTCCATCATTATATTCATCTTCATAGTCATACCATGTCTCAGAGAAATCAAAACTTGGAAATTGCTCAAAGGAAACATAACGATTTCGTTTCAAAACTGAATAACTTACTTTGGCACCTGCCATCGGAGCACCAAACATGTATTTACCTTCCACTGTTCCTTTAATATTCTCATTTTTTTTGGCAAGTTTCGCTAGTGAAACATTTACCATAAAATTCACAGGTCGAAACTCTTCTACTTGGAAGGTATCATAAGTGACTGAATTATTATCACCTTGGATAGAGATAGATACCGAATAATGCCCTAAACCTGCATCATCTGAAACAACATAACTGGAAACAACACCGCCTTGTGAAGTAGTTGTTGTATTCTGATTTGATACTTCTTTACCCCTTGAATCTCTAATTTTTACATGTACTGATTTGGAAGAAAATGGTACCAATGTTCCATTTTTCCGCTCTGTAAGATAACCTTTGATTTCCACTCGATCACCAGGACGGTATAACTTTCGGTCAAAGTATATTTTTCCTTTGATGTGATCATCCGAATGGTATTCGGAGTAACCATCAATATGTGTTTGGTTAAAATGTAGAAATGCTTTGTCTCCCGTTGGTTCTTCTGCAATCAATACAGAATATTCCATTAGTTTATTGTTTGCAATGGCGGGAACATTACAATAACCATCTTGGTCTGTTTTACAATTTCCTTTTAAACTCCCTTTGACATATAAACTGATATTTGTATTTGCTACAGGAACTGCATTGGATAATGTGTGGATCCAAACATGCAATTTATTAGGATCTTCCTTCGTGGTAATACCCAAATTTGTAGATTGTAAAAAGATACTTTCTGTCTTGAAACGTTCATCATTACTTTCATCAACTACAGTAGCGCCTAATTCTAAAGCAAGCCAACCTTTGCTATTCGGTTTGGAACCAAAATAGGAATCGATGTCCATCCCTTGGTTTCTGTGTGAATTAACTTTTTCGCCAGACTTCCATTTTGAAGTTTTCCAATTCAATTCTTTATCATAACTATAATAACCACTTCCTAAACTTGCAATCGCATTGACTAAAATTGGAATGGTAATAGTTGCTGATCTAACTTCGAATTCAGGAACATTTGCAATTGCAATTGGTAACACCTTGTTTAAATTCGATTCAAATATATTTTCATTGAATAAGGAAAAGTAAGGTCTACGAATCATCTTCGGCAACGTAAAACTAATTGGATTTTCTAGAAAACAATCGTTAGTTGCATAAAATTTAGAAATTGTGATTTGGTATTCGACATTTTCATCGAAATTCCAATGATCTAATGAGAATTCACGGCTAATAAAAGAAGATCCAAAATTTGATTCAATGGATGGTTTTGGTGTAATGGTAACTGCTTCCACTAGATCTGAAAATTCAGTGTCTTCCGAAACGAAGATTTTATAATCCCATAAATTATCTAAATACTTTAAATCGGTTGTATCTAATTTTACTTCTAATCGGCAACTACTTGGGAAAATTGTGCGTTTGATCGATTTAAAAACTCCACCAATCGATTGGCAAGAAACCAGGAAAAACAACATCGAAACCCAAAGTATCAACTTACGCATACAATCTCCAAAAACCGAATGTTCTCTGTTCTACGATTGTTGGTTAGAATTGCCAAGTCTTTCCTGAATGAAAGACTATATCTTTCCAATTTTTTTTTCTACTATCCTGAAATTCGCTATGCTTTCGAGATTGTTTCATTGGATTACTGTTGATGTCACTGTTTGCTTACAAAAAACAATATTTATCTTTAAATGCGCCATCTACCATACCAACTGGAAACTTTCAAATCCAATGGTTAGGTCCAAAATGGTTTCAATGGACTTCCAAAACTGGACTACAATATTTGCATTTTCGAAATTGGTGGGGCAAGTCGTTTCGTGGGAATAATACTGCAACAAACTTGTTCTTAAAATCTGGTGATACAACATTCCAAGAAAAATACACAATGGAAGTAACATTGGAAAAATCACCGATTGATGGCCAAAATTCTTTATTTTTGCGTTATACAAATGAAGCCCCATTCCCTTGGCCATTTGTTGTGGATGAATTTCGAGTTTTAAGTGATGGTAATTTATTAGGTATGAGTTATCCAAAATTTGCCCCTTCACTCGCTTTACCTTTTCTCATCCAAAAACAATCTTAGAGATTGCAAAAACACTATCTTTCCCAAATTTTTTTTCGTCCTATGGAAAGTATGGCAACTCACCCTTCCCTCGAAATCCAAATTTTGTCAGATTTTGAGGATATTGTGTTTTCGATAGGATATCCAAAATTAGAAATTCTTTATACAAGTCCTTCCATCAAGATACTCACAGGTTATGATAGTGAGTATTTTTTAAAAAACAAACAATCGTGGCAAAATTTTATTTATAAGAATGATAGAAACTTAATCAAACACGCGCTAAAATCGATACGCAAAAATAAGAAATTTCGTCTTCGAATTAGAATTTTAACCAAGGATAATCGAATCAAATACATTGAATGCAGAGGAAGATTAATTCATAATCCATTAAATGATTCGTATCGAATCGATGGAATTGTTTCAGATATTTCTGATTTACTTCCCTTACAAAAACTATTTGAAGACGAATCAGTAGACGCAAAACACATATTATTCGAAAATAACATTATTTTTAATGGCAGTCAAGATTCCATGTTTCTGATTGAGGTAATGGATTCTGATCAATTTATAATTCGCCGTATCAATTTAGCTTATGAAAAATCAACCGGGATCACACAAACGATGATCCAAGGTAAAACTCCTAGTGAACTTCTAGGGGAAGAAGTTGGAAACGTAGTCATCAATAATTTCAAAAGAGCAATCCAAGCAAAAAAAACAATCTCTTATGAAGAAAGTTTTGCGATGCCTGCGGGAACAAAAATTTGGATCACAGAACTTACACCGGTTGAAGTTGATGGTAAATTTAGATATATTGTAGGTGCCAGTAAAGATATCACCGAACAAAAACTAGCTGAAGATGCGCTTAAAGAGTACAATGAAAGATATTCACTTATCTTAGAAGCTAGCTCCGATGGATGGTTTGACTGGGATCTAATCAATAATACAGTTATTTATTCCAGAAGATGGTGGTTGGAATTTGGCAATAATGAAAAACCCGAAAATGTTCCAATAGGATATTGGCAAAGTTTAATCCATCCTGACGATGTAGGTTGGGTAAGTGAATTTTTAGAGAATATATTATCCTCACAAAGAGAAACATTTGAATTTACCTTTCAGATGAAAAAACGCAAAGGGAATTATGTTCACGTATTATCTAGATGTTATATCCAAAGAGATGCGTCTGGAAACAAGATACGAATGTTAGGTTCTAATACAGATCTTACAGAAACAAAAAAAATAGAGTATACATTACGTCATGCAAAGGAATTAGCTGAGGCTGCGAATTTAGCGAAAGGTAATTTTTTGGCAAACATGAGTCATGAAATTAGAACTCCACTAAATGGAATCATTGGCTTTACTGAACTTTTACTCCATTCTCCATTACAAGACGAACAAAAAGAATATCTAAAAAATATTTTTTTATCAGGAAAAAGTTTATTAGAGTTAGTAAATCAAATTCTTGATTTTTCTAAAATTGACTCCGGCAAAATTGAATTTGAATCAATCAGTACAAATATTCGGGACTTAGCGCAATCAACAGTAGATTTATTTCAAGTTTCGGCAGCTACTAAAGGTATCGCATTAAAGTTAAATATCGACGAAAATTTACCAACCTACATTTCGTTAGACCCTTTACGCATACGTCAAATCCTATCCAACTTAATTGGCAATGCTATAAAGTTTACACATGAAGGTTCTGTGAAAATATCAATCATCCAAAAAGAGAAAATTGGGGATGTTGTTACCATTGAGTTTGATGTCACAGATACTGGAATTGGTATCGACTTGGATTCTAAATCAAATCTCTTTGATACATTTTCGCAGGCAGATACATCTATTACACGAAAGTATGGTGGAACTGGACTTGGATTATCAATTACGAATGAACTATTGTTAAAAATGAATTCTAGACTGAATCTTAAAAGCGAATTAAATGTAGGTAGTGAGTTTAGTTTCGTATTAAAATTAGAGTCAAAATCTATTGGAGAGACTGCTAAAACTATATTCCAAGAAAATCCTATAACAAACGATGAAATAACCAAAATCCAAAAAACCGAATTTCAAAATGATATTCTAATTGTAGAAGACAATGAATTGAACAGAAAACTATTATCAAAATTATTACAAAAGAAATACCCTAACATTAGTTTGCGTTATGCAGTTGATGGTGTAGATGCACTTGAAAAATTTCATGACCAAAAACCCGATCTTATCATAATGGATTTACAAATGCCAATTATGGACGGGTACACTGCCACAATTGAAATTAGAAAATTCGAAAAGGATCAAAGTAAAAAAACCCCAATTGTTGCATTAACAGCTGGAGCATTTTATTCTGTAAAAGACTCGGCGATGGATTCCGGAATGGATGATTTTTTAACCAAACCAATCTCCGCCGCCTATCTTTATGAAACTGTTGAAAAGTGGTTAACTTCAGGCCGCGTGTAAAAGATACTCAAATGCACTAATCGCTGCCTTTGCGCCTTCTCCCATTGCAATGATAATTTGTTTGTAAGGAGTATTAGTAACATCTCCACAAGCAAATATTCCATCCACATTGGTTTTACATTTTTCATCGACCAAAATTTCCCCAAACCGATTGGTTGCAACTACATCTTTCACAAAACCACTGTTTGGTACAAGTCCAATTTGGACAAACACACCATCTAGAGGAATTGTAGATATCTGTTCTGTCGATCGATCTTTGTAGGTTAATCCTGTTACTTTATCTTCGCCAGCTTGAATTTCTGTTGTCTGCGCTTTGATTAAAGTTTTTATATTAGGTGAACTAGCCACTTTATCTAATAATACTTTGTCTGCGTTTAATTTATCACCAAACTCAACCAAGGTGACTGATTTTACTATCCCACTTAAATCGAGCGCTGCTTCTACTCCCGAGTTACCACCCCCCACAACGGCTACATCCTTATCTTTAAAGAATGGACCATCACAATGTGGACAATATGCAACTCCTTTGCCAACAAACTCCTTTTCACCAGGCACATTCAGTTCTCTCCACTTAGCACCAGTGGAAAGGATAACAGTTTTAGTATGGATTTTTTCACCAGTATTTAGATGAATGATTTTGATTTGCCCTGGCTCAATTTTTTGCACTCGAACATTTTCTTTTTTCTTAATCTGATTTTTATCAAGTTGATCAGCTAACACATGAGTTAGTTCTGGACCTGTTGTATAAGGAATAGATATGATATTTTCGATTCCCAAGGTATCCTTTACTTGGCCACCCAATCGATCTGCAATGACAAGAGTATTCAATCCTTTTCTTGCTGCATAAACTGCAGCAGTCACTCCCGATGGTCCACCGCCAACCACAGTCACATCATAGACTTGTTTTGGACTTTCCATTTCCTCTTTCGATTCATTTGTAGTAGGAATGGAATATAGTTCCAAAAGTTTATCGAAAATGACAGATGCTTCTGCTTTTCCACTAAGGAATCGTTCACCATTTAAGTAAACAGCAGGAACTCCCTGGATATTCCTTTCTTTTACCAAGTCTGGATACATCGCACCATCAATCATATTGTGAGAAATATTAGAGTTCACCAATGCAAAACTATTTAAGGTTTGTACGACCTCTGGGCAATTATGGCAATCAAGAGATATAAAAGTTTCAAATTTAAATTCACCATTTAACTTCGATACGGCGGACAAAATTCCTTCTTCTAATTTGATTGGATTTCCACCTGATTGTAGGATCGCCAATATAAAAGATGTGAATTCGTGTCCCATTGGGATTCCAGAAAAATGGATTCCGGTTGGGTTACCGTTAGACAAAATGGAAAATCGAAGTCCATCAGACAAATCATTTGAGTTTTCAAGACTTATGAGTGGACTCAACGACAAAATATCATTTAGAAAACTAACAAGTTCTTCTCTTTTTTCATGTTCACCAGAATACAATTGAATTGTTATCGGATTTTTAATTCTTTCAAAATATTGTTTCACTTGTTGTTTTGTTGATTCATCTAACATAACTTCCTCCTAGTTTAGGCGGGTAACACCCGCCTAATTTTATTTAGATTTTTCCTACCAAGTCAAGACCTGGTTTCAATGTTGTATTACCTGGTTTCCACTTTGCAGGACAAACTTCGCCGTCGTTGTTTGCAACATATTGAGCAGCTTGCACTTTTCGAACCAACTCTTCTGCTGATCTTCCGATTCCTAGATCGTGGATCTCAGCAGTTTTGATGACTCCTTCTGGGTTCACTACAAATGTTCCTCTGAGTGCTTGACCATCATCTTCAATCATAACTCCGAATCCTCTTGTGATTTTTCCTGACGCATCACCTAACATTGGGAATTTGATTTTTTTGATTGTGTCACTTGCTTCATGCCATGCTTTGTGAACAAAGTGAGTATCTGTAGAAACAGAATACACTTCTACACCCATTTTTTGAAGTTCTTCGTAATGATCTGCTACATCACCAAGTTCAGTGGGGCAAACGAAGGTAAAGTCTGCAGGATAAAAAACGAAAACAGACCACTTTCCAAGTACGTCTTTTTTGCTGATTTTTTTAAAGGCACCGTTATGGAAAGCTTCTGTTGTGAAGTCTGGAATTTGTGTGTTGATATTGGACATTGAATATCCTCCTTTTCTTGTTAAAAAGAATATAGTCCATTTTATATCATTTGTAAAATAAATGTTGTAAATGATCCAATTTATAAAAACTATGAGACTCGTCGATAGGATCTAGTCATGTCCAATGGACACACCAATGACTTTAAATTTCTCTTTTTTATGGTACTCTTTTGGGATCACACTCAGAATTAAATTTGTAAGTTTATTTAAGATTTTTGTTTTATAAAATCCTTTTTTATATACCAAACTGATTTCTCTTGCTGGTTCTGGTGATTGGAAGGGAACAATTCGTTCCGAAACTTTATCAACTGCTAATTTTGGTAATAAGGTAACTCCAATCCCCATATCCACCATGCGCTTTAAGGTCTCAACACTTCCACTTTCGATTTTTGCTAACGCATTCCGATTACATATCTTCAATGATTGGTGGCGAAAACAATGTTCCTCTCCTAAAACTAGTAATGGATACTTTTCAATATGTTTCATGGAAACCGAAGTTGATTTCTCTTTTGCATCCTTTGGGTAATATACAACAAAGGGCTCATAATAAAGTTGGTGTTCAACGATATTGGAAATTTTGAGTGGAGTTGCAAGGATTCCTAAATCAATCTCTTCCGATTCCAATTTGTCAATGATGGTAAGTGTTGGTAATTCAGAAATTCGAAAATTAACTTTCGGAAATTCTGATTGTAACTTTTTATAAATTGAAGGGATTAAATAATTACTCACTGTTGGTATGATACCGAGTGATATATTCCCTGCGGGTTCATCTTTCCATTGACCAGCAATTTCAAATAATTTGTCAGCTTCCTTCAAAGTTGATTTTGCTTGTTCGACAACTTCTTTACCTAATTTTGTTGTGATGATAGGATTTTTTTTTCGATCAAATAAATCAAAACCAAGTTCTTGTTCTACTTTTTGAATCTGTAAACTTAAAGTAGGCTGAGCAACTAAACAATGTTCGGCGGCTTTTGCAAAACTCTTAAACTGATCTAAAGCTACTATATATCGAAGTTGAGTAATTGTCATAAAATTTCCTTAAAAAATCGATCCTTTCATGGCTTAATCCAAAATTGAACTTGCATTCCCTTCAAACTACACTATCTTTAGCGGATAGCGATGAGAATCCTCTCATTTTTTTTCCCAATTTTTTTCTCTACGGTACTTTCCCTCGTAGCAGAGCCAGTCACTATCAGTGCTGATACGATTGTATCTCTCTCTGAAAATTGGACATTTACCACAAGTGAAATCACGCGTCCCATCAAAGTAGGAAAAGGTCTCTCCTCACAAGGATTTCTTCCTCCTGTCCATGGTTATTATGAAACCACTTTTATATTCAAACCAAACAAAAAACCACTAGGTATTTACTTAGACCGTGTGCAAGAAGTAGATACACTCGTTGTGAATGGAATCACACTGGGCCAAACAGGAAAAATTTTACCCGATGGAACTTATCTTCCCAATTGGTATTACAAACGACTTTATTACATACCCAATGAAGTTCTCAAAGAAAACACTCCAAACCAATTAAAAATCGAAATCCATTTTCGAAACCAAACATTCCAAGGAGGAATTTTCAGAAGAATCCCTGTCATGGGAAATTATGACAAATTACATGAACTGATTCTTTTGGAAGATGGAAGGGATTTTTGTTTTATCATGTTATTTTTTGGCATTGGTGCTTATCAAATTTTTTCAATTCTATTAAAACGCCAGGCAAAAACAAATTTTTACTTATTATTATCAACATTATTCTTTGTTATGTGGAGACTTCCATTACTCAATATAAGTTACACATATACAGATTTTAGTTTTATCTTTTGGTTAAAATTGTTTTTTACCTCTCAAACATTATTGCCAGTCTCCATTTTTTTATTCAGTTATTCACTTTTTCAAAACAAACTCTATTTAAAAGAACGTTTATTAGTAATTTTTCTCATCTCAATCGCATTTTTCCAAACTTGGGAGATAGAATTGCCCACTAGAATTTTATTACTGAGGATTTGGGAATTTACACTTTTACTAGTAGTCTTTTTTGTATTAAGAGCAGTGATTCGAGCAGCACGAGCAAAAAAAACGGAAGCTTACTTTTTATCAGTAGGTTTTGTTTGTATTTGTATTGGAGCAACATTTGATATCATCATCGATGTTACATCTGGTAAAAATATTTATTTAACTCAATATGGTTTTTTAGTTTTAATGATCCTTTCTGGTGTCGCAATTTCCTACCGAAATGCCAAAAATGAATCTGAACTTTCGATTCTCACAAAAGACTTGGAACAACGAGTCCGCGAAAGAACGATCGAACTCCGCGAAAAAAACCAAGACCTTGAACAAGACTTATTTTTTGCATCACAACTCCAAAGCTATTTGTTACCCAAAAATCATCCGAATACAAAAGGGATTCGGATCCATACAACTTATTTGCCAATGAGGCAAGTTGGAGGAGACTTATATGATTGGGTTGAGTTGGATGAAAATAGATTAATTTTACTGATTGCAGATGTTGCAGGGCACGGTGTCCCAGCAGCTTTCGTATCATCAATGGTAAAAGTACAATTTCGTGAATCCACCAAATCCATTCATTCTCCAAAACTCATTTTAGAACATATGAACCAAGCGCTCACTTCTCTTGTTAGTCGTTATTTCATTACCGCCTGTTGTGCATTAGTAGATACAAAGGAAAACACAATTATTTTTTCTACAGCTGGGCATCCAAATCCAATTTTATACAACAAAATTCGCAATTCCTTTGAATTTATGAAGATCAAAGGTCCCATCATCGGATGGAAAGAAAGTTTCACATTCAGTGAATGGAAACACCAAATTCAAAAAGGTGATCGGTATTTCTTTTTTACAGACGGAGTCACAGAAGCTAGAGCTGAAAATAAATTATTTGGTGAAGGCAAAATTCTTGATTTATTAGAGAAAGGTAAAAACAAAGACATCAAATCTTTATCGCAAGAAATAGTTGTCCAAATCACCAAATATTCTGATGCAGAATTAAAAGACGATGTCACCTTTTTCTTTGTTGATATAATCTAATTATTTATATGGAATCGGCACCTTATTCAGTACTAATCATTGAAGATGAATATCCAGCTAGGATGTTAATGATGGATTATGTGATGAATTGTCCCGAACTAAAGTTAGCTGGAATTGCCGAAAGTGGAGACAAAGCAAACTCACTTTTAACTGAGAAAAAATTTGATATTGTATTTATGGATATCAATCTTCCCGTGATCAACGGCATGGATATCCTTAGATCCAATCGTTCTCAAGGTACTTTTTTTGTGATCACTACTGCTTATAGTGAACATGCAGTCGAAGCATTTGATTTAGACGCTACAGATTATTTATTAAAACCTTTTTCATTCGAAAGATTCAGAAAGTCGGTAGAAAAGGCACTTCGTTTTTTACAGGAATCAAAACAAATGATTCCAGATGAAAACAAAAACCAAATCCATTTAAAAATACAATCGGATTCAGCAGTATTTTTATTACCATTCCCAGACATTCAGTTTATATCAGCAAATAACAAAAGTTGTGTGATTCACACAACACAAAAAGATTACGAAACTCCCAAATTGCTGAAAGAAATCGAAGAAAAATTACCAAATTCTCAATTTATTAGAATCCATAAAGGTTTTTTAGTAAACTTAAGTTATGTGGCAAGTTTACGTTATGACAAGGGTGGTTCCTATACAATCCAACTCAAAAATGAGGATGAAACTACTTTGCCAGTTGGACGTTCTTATGCCCAATCGCTCAAAGAAGCCCTAAAACTCTAATTTTTTAATTCACTCCCGTATAAGTAGCGTTCATTCCCAATCAAGTAGGGAATAAAGAAACTACGAATTATTCCATTGACTCTAACAACCTAAATGCGAAATGAACATGGACGGAGTTATCTTGTGAAAAAAATTATTTTATTGGTCCTCTCTTTTGTATTTTTAACCTTTCTTTCCAATTGTGCCTCATCATCGGTGGGAATCGCCACAAGTAACAAGCCGATTCCGAATACTCCTTACGAAACAATTAAAACTGTAGATAAAACCTTTACTTGGTATGCGTTCGATATCATATTTTTCGGTGTCCCCATTACACAACCTCCAGTCGCCGATTTATACGAGAAAGTTATGGAAGAAGAATCAGGCGACGCACTTGTGAATATTCGGTATTGGAATGATAAGTCAATTTTTGGACCAATCACCCGTTATCGATTCAATATCAAAGGTGATTTGGTAAAATTTGCAAACTCACAAACACCAACGAAGTCAAAAAAGTAAAATGAGTCATTGGATATGATTTTTAAAAAGATAATATCAGTTAGTTTTTTCCTAATGGCATTTCATTTGTTAGGTTGCATTGGCTCACATGTTCCTAAGGAAATCCATTTATATGATTCTGCAACTGTTGTTAGATCAACCGAATTTAAAATTTTGGGGAAGGGAACTGGGCAAGATTCAGCATTTTTTTTATTAGGAATGTTCCCTGTAACAAAAGCGCCTAACGTAGAATTGGCGATGAGTCAGATATTGGAAAAATATCCCACAGGAAAAACTCTCATCAATATCAAAATACAAAGAGAAGACAAAGCATATTTCCCTTTGGGACTTGTAAGTGTAGTCATAGTCACTGCAGATGTAGTTGGTCAACTTGAGGAAGTGGCTCCAACGACTCAAAAGGAAAGTAAATGAAAATTCAAATTGGAATTCTTTTGTTTACCTTAATCATGATTTTCAATTGTGGATCAGGAGTTGATCGTGTAGAAACTAATGATGCCCAGAGTCAGGTGTATGCAGCAGCAAAGTTTGCATCTGAGAAATGTGGTAACCCACTTCCCAATCCTCCTCTTGTGATCGTTAACAAACCAATCCAAAGAAATTTAGATCTTTGTACGATCGCCATTACACGAACAGAATGTCCTTTTTTAGGATACCCTCTTGTTTGTACTCTTATTTATCTCGAAGAAGAAACGGGTGACATCCCATGGTATTTAAACTTCAATGAAATTAGCAAAATTCAAATTAAATAAATCGATTCTGATTGGGATTCTTTTTCTTTTTTTGGGATTCCCTGCTTATGCAGTTAGCATCAAGGCAAAACTAATTAATCCGAAAAAGGAAATAGCTGAAAAAAACCTTTCTGTATTAATTTTTGAAACTAAAAAATTTGCACAAACAGATGCAGAAGGAAATGTCACATTAGAATTCCCTTCTTCTGGTGAGTACACCTTGCGCCTGTTACGTGATACAGGGATTCAAGAGATTCGAATTTCAGTTGGCAATGAAGATGAATCAAGAACTATTTATACTGAAAAAAAATCGACTGCACCTAAGTCAGGGATTGTTGTAGAAGGTGAAAGAGAAAAAACTGTAGCTTCCAGGACAAAAGTCAGATACGAAGAAATTAAACGTATGCCAGGTACTTTTGGTGAAGCCTTAAGAGCCTTAGAAACATTACCAGGTGTCATACCGAATATTGGTTTCGGAGGTGGTGCAAATGGAATCATTGTACGTGGCGCCAACCCTGCTGCGAATACATATCTTTACGATGATTTACCAATCTTATACCCTTTTCACTTAGATGGACTTACATCTGTCATTCACAATGATTTAATCAAATCAATTGACTTATATTCTGGGGCATATCCAGCAAACTTCAATAATGCGACTGGTGGTATCATAGAAATAGAAACTGTTGACTCAGTGCAAAAAACAAAAGGTGCATTCCAAGTATCTCTCTGGAATACAACTGCTTATGCAGCAACACCTACATCAGGTGGAAAAGGGTATTTGGCAATTGCAGGAAAACTTGGTTATCTAGATAAAACTTTAGGTGCCAGTGGACTATTACCTGAAGGAATCCGATTGCCTAGATACAATGATTCCCAAATCAAATATGTTCATAACTTTACACCTGAACACCAAATTTCTTTTTATAATTTAACAGCACAGGATAACTTTGCTATCAATGTTCCAAACAAACCTGCAAACGATCCTACCTCATCACAACTTGCACTACTTGGAGGCGCAAAAGCAAGTTTCGGACAAAGTTTTAGAACGACAGCACTCCGTTATACGTGGATCCCTGGAGATAAATTCCAAAATAGAATTACACTCATTAACTTCGATCCAATTGGAGAATACAATGTTGGAGTTGGTTCGATCCAAGGAAAACAATACCAAAGAGGAAGTTATGTTGGTGTTAGGCAAGATGCGTATTGGACAGCAACAAAATTCCTAAAAGTTGATTTTGGAACCGAAGTGCGTAGATTCTCTTTCAGAGATTATGGTACCGAAGTTGCACTCAGAGACCCTACAAATCCATCACCTAATCCTTATAACTCTGCGAATCCTGATTTTGTAGGAAGACCCATCAGTATCAAAGGTATTTCTCCGTATTACAACGCTTATACTACACTACATTTTAAATTTGGTAACTTCTTATTCGAACCTGGTGCTAGGTATGACTATGTGCAAGTAACTGGAAACGGTGCCTTAACCCCAAGAGCAACTGCATCCTATACATTCCCCGAAGTCGGAAAGGGTATGACCATTTATGGAAGTGGCGGGGATGTATCACGTTTTCCACTGACAACAAATTTTAACTCAGAAACAGGTAACCCAGATTTAAGATTTGAACGTGCAAGGAAAGTAAGTGCAGGGATTGATCAAAAAATTGACCAAGTATGGCAAGTAAAAGTCGAGTTTTTTAAAAATGAATTCACTGATACAATCATTGATGATCCCTATGTATCCACCCCAGTTGGATTAAATCCCGATAAATCACAATGGTTAACACAACCTATTGTTGCTAACCGACCACTTAACTATTCTAACAGAGCTTCTGGTTGGTCACATGGATATGAATTACTCATCCGTAAAAATGCAAGACCTGGAACTCGTGATTGGTTTGGTTGGATTTCCTATACATGGTCACAATCATTTCAAAACTCAAACTTGTATCAGATTTATGATGGAGATACGACTCAAATTGGCGGTATCGAAAGAAAAATCTTAGCTGCTTATTTTCCTAACTCAGTTGAACAATTAGCACCTTGGGACCGTACTCATGTGGCAAACGTAATTTATGGCTGGAGGGTGAATGAAGGTTTCCAAATTGGTGGTCGATGGAGTTACTTGACTTCATTACCTTCCAGACCTATCGTAGGTGATGATGGTGGAAGATTTTCTAACCCTTTAAATGGTTTAACCTATTGGAATCCACAGTATTCCAACAATCCGTACACGTCAGAATATGGATATGTCAAAAGAGGAACAGATTATCACAGGTTAGATGTTCGATTTGATATTTTTGAAAATTATTCATGGGGTTATTTAAACTGGTATTTAGAAATTGTAAACGTGTACATGCGTAAAAACAAAAATGGATTCGATTTTGATAATTCCAAACCATTCTCTGCAACTAACCCAAGAGAAAATGATACATTCGGAACACTCCAATTGCCAGGTGGAACGGTAATACCATTTTTCAACGTAGGTATGGAGGTACATTTCTAATGAAATTTTTGTCCTACTTAGTTGTGATACTTATTTTTATCAATTGTGCAGAAGATAAAAAATTTGAAGATTCATATAAAGAAACAGTATTACTTCAATACTTGGCTACTCCAAATGCGCCACAAGAAACATGCGAAACAATGATTACAAACAAAGATCTTTGTTTCCAAGCTTATTACACTTCGATTGGTGGAAGTTTTACGGCAACCAGTGCGACTGTCAAAACCCAAACTTGCCAAGGTTTAATCACGAGTCCATTGTATAAAAATTTGTCGAGCATTGCGCAGACGTGTTCTTTTAATTGCCAATCGACTGATTGGAAAACGAAAACAAATGCAGGAACATGTGGACAATTAAGTTTTACTGCACTGATTGAAGCAAGTATTACAAGTCCAACTGCAACTGCTTGTTTGCGATCTTGTTTTGCAACAACAAACAATCAGATAACAAACGATCAAATACCTTTGTATTTTTTATTTAATAACATTCAAGACGGAGATTGACATGCAGGAATATGTAGAATTAGGTGAAGAATTAGTTTTTGTTGCTATGGGAGTAGCAAGCGTTATCGCACTTGCTGTGTTTGCCGAAAGACTTATTTACTATAAAAAAACTTTAGGTAAAAAGAACGAAGCATACTTATCTGAAGTTAGAAACTCACTCCAAGAAGAACCTGAAATTCATTGGAAAACGGATGCGGGAGAAGAATCAATTTACAACCGATTCATTCAATTTGCATTAAAACAATTAAAACTCGGACGTAAAGGTCTAGATGAAAGCCTAGAAGGACAAATTTTATCTGAGAAATTAGAGTTAGAAAAACGATTACCAATTTTAAACACGTTAGGAAATAACGCTCCCTTTATCGGACTTTTAGGAACTGTCCTTGGTGTCATCAAAGCATTCTATGGGTTAGGGACACTGGGTAGCTCTGGTGCAGAGGTTGTGATGCGTTCTATCTCAACTGCACTCCTTGCAACGGCTGCTGGTCTTGCTGTGGCGATTCCTGTGGTAATGGCAAATAATTACTTTTCCAGAAAAGCAAAGGTGATTTTGCAAAACCTTGAAATTTTGAAAAAAGAACTACTCTCTTATCAAATGAATAAGACAAAGGTATAATTATGGCTGGAGCATCAGGACCACAAGACGAAGAAATCGGAAGTATCAACATCACTCCCATGGTGGACGTGATTTTAGTACTTCTCGTAATTTTTATGGTAACAGCAAACTTCTTAAAAAAAGAAAGTTTAAATATTAATTTACCAAAAGTGCAAGCTGCTGATCCAAACGTAGCGGAATCAGTTCAAGTAGCAATAACCAAAACAGGTGCTATTCTGTTAGAAGGAAAGGACACTGACATTACAGGCCTTGTTCGAAACCTAGAAAGAGAAGCCAAAATAAGACCTAACATGCGTTTGACGTTATCTGCTGATGAAAGTTTGCCTTATGGAAAAATTACGGAGCTGATGGGAATCATCCGAAAAGCCGGAGTGACAAAAATTGCCCTCAGTGTAAAAAAATGAATCGGTTTGTTGAACTCTTAGTAAAGTTCAAATCTTCTATCAAACAAAATAGGGAACGTGTATTTCATATCTGTTTGGCTGGAAGTTTATTCATACATACTGCAACTTATGCAGGATACCGAATTAGCCAACTCAGAGGGGATGAAGTTGTAGAAGATTCTGCCTTTGAAGATGTAGATGTAAATTTTGAAGAAATTCCTCCAGAATTAATTGGAGGCACATCTTCACCTGCTCCTATTGAAAAACAAGAATGGGTAGAGGGAAGTAACAAAGATAAGGCGGATGAACCAGACAATTCTGATATCAATCCAAATCAATTATCTGGGAATGGCACTGACAAAGATGGTTATTTGTTTTCGTTTAATGGAGACAAAATGCCGACCGCAATCATCGACTTTGATTTAAAGGAATACTTTCCACCACAAGCAAAAGCAGCGAACATAATGGAAAAACAAGTAGTACTACTTGTCCAAGTTAATGAAGACGGAAGTTTACAATCTGCAAAAATTGTTTCTGGAAGAGCTGGGTACGGTTTTGATGAAGCTGCTTTAAAACTGATTAAGAGAGTCCGATTTAGCCCAGGATATGTGCAAGGCCAACCAAAAAAAATGGCCCATCGTTTGCCGATCACTTTCTCACTCGAAGACTAACCTAAATGGGAATTACAGTAGGCAAATTTTTAGAAAAACCATATCTATCAATTTGCTTATTGTTTTTAATTACGTCTGTTTCTATTACTTCGTATGTTTATTCTCTTTTAAAACCAAAAGACAATTCAATTTCAGAATATTATTTATCCCAAAATGCTGACTATTTTGTAGGAGATATTCCTGCAGATGATTCTGGTAAAATTGACTTTCAAAAAATGCATAAAGTGTATTGGTTATCCACATCTGGTTGGATCAATGATGAGGAATTCAAACGAATTACAGATTCAGAATACATTTGGCTAAGATCCAAAGCATTTTCAACCTTTGAAAATGAAGATCTACACTTCTTACTGGAACATGCAGGATTAAATATTGAAATTTTTAATGAATTTGGTGATTCCATTTTTAAATATGGAGAATTTGCGGATTCAAATTACTTACCAAACATTTTCCAATCGAAATTTTCATGGGTAAAAATTCCAAAAGATAAATCAGAATATTATTATTTACGATTATTTCACAAAAAGGGAATTTTATTTTCCATCACCATAATTGACAATCTAATCGGAAAACAAACTGCTCTTTACCGAGAAATCGCATTAAAAAATTTAACCACCATTTTTTTCCATTCGTTTTTTATGATGATAGGCATCATATGTGCACTAGTCTATTTTATTGAATTCAAAAAACAATATAACATACTCTTAGATTTTTCTTCTTTTTCACTATGTTTTGGAATTTTAGGACTAACTTCAAACGAATTTATACGTTACTTATTTACCAATACCCAAACATTATACGTTTTATCTGTTATTTCTTCCAACTTTGTATTTATACCAATGTTATCTGGTGTTAGAAGATTGTTTGGAAGTGGATCTTTCAAAGTGTTAGATTACCTAATCTACATTGATGTTTTTATTTGTTCACTAACAACTATACTAGTATTTTCTCTTCCATTCTCTGATATTTCTCATTCATTTCTCATCAGCACTCGCAGTTTTTTTATCATATTCAATTTGATCAATATCTTGGGACCGATTTTGATCACGTATGAAGCTTGGAAAAAAGGAAGTAAGGAAGCACTTGGTCACTTCATTGGTTTTAGTATTACTTTATTTCTAGTGATTTTAGAAATATTTTTAGCAATCAAATACAATGATACTTCGCCATCTGGAATCGTATTTTGGGGTGTGTTGTTTGGAGTGATCTCACAAGGATTTGCTTTGGAGAGAACTTTGTTTAATGATAGGCAAAAAGCCTTACTCTATAAAGAAGATTTACTGAAAGCCGAAAAAACTCTCAAAGAAAGTCAGTTAAAAACATTACAAACAAAAATGAATCCACATTATTTGTTTAATTCACTGAATACAATTCATGCATTACATAAAATCAAACCAGAGCTAATTGGTGATGCGATCATGAGCCTTGCCAATAATTACCGTTTTATTTCTGACAGAACGGATAGAGATTGGATTCCATTCGAAGAGGAATGGAATTTTTTAGAAGACTACTTACATTTACAAAAACTGAGATTTTATGACACAATTCAAATAGACTTTAAAAAAACTGGTGATTTTTCTTCCGTTATTTTACCTCCTTTGTTATTACAACCTATCATTGAAAATTCATTTAAACATGGATTTAGAAGTTCGTCGGCTGTACAATTCCAATTATTCATTCATGCAAAGATGATCAAAGATTCAGTGTTTAGTTTTGTTGTCTATGATAATGGAACAGGAATATCAGATGATTTATTATCAGACAAACAAAAGTTAATGAGTCGCTCTTTAGGAAACATCAAAGAAAGGCTCAAAAATCTTTACACTGACTTTAGCTTTGAAATTACAAAAAATTATCCAGAAGGAACAAGAACAGAAATCGAAATCATATTAACTTCTAAAGTTCAGATATCTTCCTAAGTTCTGTTGCAAGTGCATTTCCAGAAACCCCACCTGGAAATGTTTTGATGGTTTGCTGATTTTGATCCAATACATAAATAAAATTGGAGTGATCAATCCTGTAAGAATTTCCTTCTCCAACCTTTTCTTTCACAATTCCAAATATTTTTGTCAAAGTCTCTAAACTTTCAACGTTCGGAGAGAGTGCAGTTAAATTTTTACTGGGAAAGTTTTTTACATACTTTTCTAAAGTAGCCGGAGAGTCTCTTTCAGGATCTAACGTAATAAACACAAATTGAAACTCTTTAGCACGTTCCCCCAATATCAACGAGGCCCTACCAAAATTTGTTAATGTTAGTGGGCACATATCTGGACAATGTGAAAATCCAAAGTATAATACCGATTTTTTTTCAGACCAAAATTGTGGGTTTAAACTGTGACCATCGGGAAGAACAAATCCTAACCGATTCCATACTTCCTGATTCAGTACATTTTTTGATTGGCATCCGAAACTAACGAAAAAAATAAAAATAAAACAGATCAGTCTAATCATAATTAAACGGCTACGATCCAACCCATTCCTCCATTTTCAGCCATATGCGTTTGATGAGGATGAAACATGTACCGACCCTTCT
>NZ_JAMQPR010000001.1:0-132 GCF_026151345.1 Leptospira paudalimensis | reverse complement strand
ATGATGGCTTTCGACGAGCGTCGCCGTGCCTCGTAGCGCAGTGAGGACAGGACGTCCGAACAGCGGAGAGGTCTTTGTCCCTTCGCTCGCATGACAACTTCTCCAACTAACCAATCACAATTTTCTAACCAA